>NZ_JBFAMX010000113.1:0-25292 GCF_040659615.1 Nonomuraea sp. NPDC049784 | reverse complement strand
AGGCCAGGCGAAGGCGCACGGCGGATCATCCTGCCGCACCCGCTTCCGTCTGCCGGGTGGCCGGAGCTCGCGTACGCTACGCGAAGCCCTTGCAGTGCTGGCGTCGGCTCGGGTGGACCATCCACGTCCATGAGCTGCTGGACCAGCCGCTCCTGATGCGCGACCACCCGGACGTGGGACGGCTGCGCCCGCTGATGGGCTCGCAGGACCACAGCGCCAAGATCGCCGCTCAGTGGTCGGTGGCGTGGGAGGTGGCGGGAGAGCTGTCCGCCCGTCATCCCGCCGCCCACCTGGTGTCGGACGAACATCTGGCCGCCGACCCGCTCACGGGCTACCGCGACCTGTACGTTTGGTGCGGACTGCCTTGGACCCCCGCCGTGGCCCGGCGCATCGAACGCGCCTGCACCGCCCCGACCCGCTACCCCCGCATCGGCGGCTTCGCCTGGACCGGACTCTCGCGCACGGCCTACCGCCCCATGAACTCCGCCACCGCCGCCACCCGTCCTCCCGCCGGTCTCACCGCACAGGACCTCATCCGCTTCAACGAGATCACCAGCCTGCACCGGCGCGAGGCCGGCACCTGTATGCACAGCGACGACGCTACGCAGCAACAACGCCGGCAATCTGCCCACACAGGGATGAAACCGGTGACCACCCGCTTAGGCACGAGAACACGGCGGCGGTCAACGGCCCGGTGCTCCATCACGTCGCGAAGGCGCCGGGCCGTACACCGCCCGCTACGCAGTGACGGTGAAGCCGCACCAGGGAGACCAGGCCGAGGCCACGTTCCCGTCCTCGGCGCGTACACGGAACTGGTAGGAGCCGGGAGCCAGCGTCCCCGGTGCGACGCCGAGCCCGAACACCAGGCCGCTGGGCCACACGGCGTCGGTCCGGCGGATCAGCGGTTCTTCTCCCGGATGGCCGATCTCGAAGGTGGCGCTCAGGTTGGGATAGGTGACGCCGACGATGTAAGGAGTCGGGGATGCGGCCAACGTCACGCTGTCCCCGGTTCCCATGACGGGGTCGCCGCCGGCGCCTCCGCACTGCTGGAACCCGGAGTAGGGGCCGGTCGAGATGCGCAGCGTGTCGGGCACGCCCGGAACGCCCACCGAGTCGGAGCTGTCAACGGTGAACGCGCACCAAGGCAGCCACTCCGACACCGCCGTCCCGTCTACGGCGCGAGCCCTCAACCGGTAGGCGCCGTCGGTCAAGATGCCGTCGGGCATCTGGAATCGCGCAAGCGAGCCGACGAAGGCCACGTTCTGGGCGAGCAGTGGTTCGCCGCTCGCGCGCGACACCTCGAAGGCGGCCTGCAGGTTGGGCCGGTCGGTGTTGTAGGCCGGGGCGCCACTGTTGACGCCGAGGACGGGGCTGGTGGTACGCACCAGTGGCGCGGTCGTGCTCTGGCAGAACTGCGGGGCCACCTCGGGGGAAGAGGCCACCCACATTCCGACCGGCGCGTGCGGCGCCACCGGACCTGATGGGGTGGGAGTCGGGGTCTTGGTCGGCTTGGGAAACGGGCGCCTGGTCGACCTGGTCGCCGGGCTTAGGACGGTCGTGGACGACTGCCGCGCGTCCACGTGTTCCGACGAGGTGGGGCGGAGGATGGTCGACGTGCTCGCCTGCGCGGTACCCGCGACCGAGACCACGGGCGTGAGGACCGCTCCGGTCACGAGTGCCAGCACGACTGTGAGCCGGCGCCGGCGGCCCTGGCGGTCGTGCGGCACGGCATGGTGTTCCGTCTGATGCATGGGTTTTGCCTCCATTCGCGGGTCCTGGGGAAGCCCGCGAACCCAAGTCCACATCGCCGCCAGTTCAAGGTCACCAAGAAGCGGACGACCGTAAGACATCGTTCACATCTCCCGACCGTGGCACCGAAGGCCGAAGGCCCCTCGCCGAGTCGCGGGCCGGCTCAAACCCTCGGCACCCGCCGTCCTCGGCGCAGTGCTCGGTGCCGTGGAATGCAGGCTGGGCCTTCGGGCTCCTGTATTTGGAGTCCGAGGTAGCCGAAGGCGACAGTCTCATGATCCGCAAACGCGAGACCGGTGAGACCGTAGTCATCAAGATCCTGTAGTGCGCTTCAGGTACATGCGCCTACGGCTCCTCGCATACATCACCTTGGCGCGGGTTGAGTAGAACTCCGAGGGCACAAGCGAGAGCATGGGCGACGATGATCCTGAAGGACGTACCACCCAAAGCGTCAGGACGGCACTCAAGATGCTGGACTGTCGACTCAAGTAGCCGTTGCTGTACGGCGCTGCTGTCCAGAGATCAAAAAGGCCTGCGGGTGCCGAATATTCATCCGTGCAGGTCAAAGCCGTGTTGGACGGGCTCGGTCTCTGGTGGGTATCGCAAGCGCTGCGCCAGATGGCGGCATGATGGTCGCTCGTGTTGCTGCGCTTGGCTTACGTCACGGTGACGACCACCTTCTCGTTCCTACGGCTCCTGCCGAGGAGCGATCATGACAAAGACATCGAGATATTGGTGCTGCGGCATCAGCTGGGGGTGTTGCAGCGGCAGCTGGCCAAGCCCGCGTTCACACCGGATGACCGGTTCCTTCTCGCCGGGCTGCTTCACCGTCTGCCGGTCGCCAAGCTGCGCCACCTGACGTTGCTGGTTCGGCCGGACACCATCCTGAGCTGGCACCGCGATCTGCTGCGGCGCCGTGACGCGGCCGCCTGCGTACCCCGGCGGCGCGGACGCCCACGCACCGTGCGGTCCATCCGCGTCCTGGTGTTGCGACTGGCACGGGAGAACTCCACATGGGGCTACCGGCGCATCCACGGCGAGCTGACCGCGCTCGACATCAAGGTCGCCGCCTCCACGGTCTGGGAGATACTCAAAGACCACGGCATCAACCCCTCTCCCCAACGGGAGCACACCACCTGGTCCGACTTTCTCCGCAGCCAGGCAGTCGCCCTGCTGGGTTGTGACTTCTTCGAAGTTCGCGCCTTGACCGGAGCGCGCCTGTATGCGCTGGCAATCATCGAGCACGCCACCCGCCACGTGCGGATCCTCGGCGTCACCGCGCACCCCACCACGCACTGGGTGACCCAAGCCGGTCGCAACCTCGTCATGGACCTACAGGAGGCCGGCAGCACCGCCAGATTCCTAATACGAGACCGGGACACCAAGTTCACCGCAGCCTTCGACTCCGTGCTGGCCGAGGCCGGAATCCGCATCGTGAAGAGCGGTATCCGGATACCGCGCATGAATGCGATCATGGAGCGGTGGATCCAGACCTGCCGGCACGAATTGCTGGACCGGACGTTGATCTGGAACCAGCACCACCTTCTGCAGCGCGGACAAGACAGTGATGGGGCCTCTGGCCAGGCTCCTATGAAGTCACAACACCCGCGTCCGGTGCGTGCACGAGCATCTCCCGACAGGGCCGACAGATCCCATTCCAGGACCCAAGGTCAGTCAGAGGCTGGGTCAAACCCTGCCGGGAGACGCTCACCTCCATCATCACTGTCAGTAGCCGGGCGGGATCTGCGGCGGGTACGGCGGCTGCACGTAATGCACCTGCTGTACCGGCAGGTGTCGCGTCACCCGCCATCCGATGAATGTCACCGGGATCGCGACGAACAGCCACAGCCCGAATGTGACCAGCACGAGCCACCAGTGAATGAACACCCACAGCAGGATGTGGATGACCGCCGCAATCGGGTTGAACTCCTTCACCGTCGTGTACTGCATCGGCCCGTACTGGGGGCCCGGCATCGGTGCTGGCACGTACGGCTGGTTGTAGCGCTGTGGCTGGTACCCGTACGGCTGGAGGTTCTGCGGTCCCGATTGGTCGTACTGCTGTCCGTACGGGTCCTGCGGCTGCTGGGGATAGCCCATGGATGCTCCTGATCGTGGACGGCTCGCTTGGGACGTTCCAAGCATCTCGCCGGTTGACGTAGATCACGTGTCCACATCCGGACATCTCCCCGGCGGCGGTATCCGTTACGAGCGAAGGAGCGCCATTGAACGACGATGACCCGGCTGTCCAAGATAGATGCCAAGCTAGACGTGCTGATCGCCAAGCACGACGCCTAGGGCGCGACCGCCTCTGACCACGAGGGCCGGGTCCGTGCCGTCGAGCGGGACTCGGTCACCCGAACGGAGCTCGACCAGCGCTCGCGCCGCATTCAGGACAACCTCACGATCGTCATCGCCGTCGCCGCCGTCCTGGTGTCCCTTATCTTCGGTCTTATCTCCGCACTGGGAGGCTGACGTGCCCTATCTGCTCCAGCTTGCCGACGTCGCGCGCCGTAGGGGACATTGCGCCTGCCGAAAATTCCATCCATGCAGTTCAAGCGGCATGTGTGTACTCGTGGAGGACGCCGCCACCGGTGCTCGTACCGTTCAAGCCTGACCGCAAGAGGCGCTCCCACGTCCGCCGGCTCGAAGCCCTCGGCTACCGCGTCATCCTCGAACCAGCCGCCTGACCACCACGCCGATCAACAACCCTGACCCGCCACCGCGGGCCAAGGCTCGCTGCCGGCTGCCCTGTCACTGTTCGATTTTCGGACTAGAAGGTCAAAGTTTGCCCCGCAGAAAGTCGAGGAGGTCGGCGTTGAGAGGGTCTCTGTAGGCGATGGTGTTGGCCAGGCCGTGCGGGGCACCCGGGTAGATCTTCAGGGTGGCGTCCTCGACGATTTGGGCGGACAGCCGCCCGGAGCCGTCCAGGGGGACGATCTGGTCATCGTCCCCCTGGATGATGAGGGTCGGCACGTCGATCTTCTTCAGGTCCTCGGTCAGGTCAGTCTCGGAGAACGCCTTGACACAGTCGTACGCGCCTTTGAAACCCACCTGGATGCTCTGCGCCCAGAACCAGTCCCGAAGCCCCTGCGAGATGTCCGAGCCGGGACGGTCAGCCCCGTAGAACGGCACCGACAGATCGCGGTAGAACTGCGACCGGTCCTTCAAGGGGCCATCGCGGATGGCGTCGAAGGTTTCTCTAGGCAGGCCGCCGGGGTTGGCATCCGTCTTGAGCATCAGCGGCGGCACTGCGGCCACCAGGATGACTTTGGCGACCCGGGACGTGCCGTATCGGCCGATGTACCGTGTGACCTCGCCGCCGCCGGTCGAGTGCCCGACCAGGACGACGTCACGCAGGTCGAGGGCTTCGACGAGGTCGGCCAGGTCGTCGGCGTAGTGGTCCATGTCGTTGCCGTTCCACGGCTGCGACGAGCGTCCGTGGCCACGCCGGTCGTGCGCGATCGCGCGGTACCCGTGCGAGGCCACGAAATACGCCTGGTCGTCCCACGCGTCGGCGTTCAACGGCCAGCCGTGGCTGAAGACGACCGGTTGCCCGGCTCCCCAGTCCTTGTAGTAGATCTGCGTACCATCACGGGTGGTAATCGTTGCCATGATTTCTCCTTGAACGGGCGATCCAGCCCGGAGCGGTCCGGGTCGGGCGCGGGAGGCGACCGGCCGCGATGGTCAGGCCGGGACGACGTACGGGAAGGTGCTGCTGCGCTGTCCAGCGGTGACGGCCGGCGTGAGGCCCGAGGGTACGGCGGTGCCGGTGACCAGGGACAGCATGACCTCGGGCGCGTTGTCGGCCAGCGCCCGCCCGTTCCGGGTGGCGAAGCCGAACGTCGCGGGCGTGCCGACCACGTAGGGCAGCACGTCGGGAAACAGCTCGCGGGATACCGCCTGGCCGTAGCCGCCAGGGTCGTCAGAGATGCCGGCGGCCCCGGCTACGGCGGCGACCAGATCGGCGATCTGTTCGCCGGTGGCTGCGACGTCCTGCGACGGGTGCCGGGTGTTGGCGGGGTTGGTGAAATCGGTGTCGCCGGGCCAGAAGATCGGCCACATCATCGGGTATCCGCCCCGGTTGATCTGCCGCCAGCCGCCGGCGTCGGTGGCCAGCTTGGTCGCGCACCAGACGCCGGTCTTGGCGCCGGGGCGCAGGAGTGGGTGCGAGTGGGGGAATTCCAGCACGATCGACTCCACCGTGGTGCCGGCGAAGCTGTTCTGCGCGTTCTCTGGGTCCCAGGTGCCCAGGTCGGGCGCCGTGCCTGTGGCTACGGCGCCGTTGACGACGGACAACAACGACAAGTCGATGTAGAACGGGTCGACGGCTCGCCCGGCCCAGACCCGCGCACCGCCTCCGGCGGCGGGCTCACCGGTCCGGCCCTCCAGGACCAGCTCCCCCTGCGCCGCGTCCTCCCGCGCGTCGGCGCCGGTCAGCATGTGCACGCGCAGCGCCTGCCGCCCGTCGGGATCCGGCTCGCCGAAGGAGACCCGGTAGGTCAGGTCCTCAAAGGGGGCGCCGTCGAGGTGCACCTTGAACTCGTACCGCGCCTCCGGGTGGAAGCCCGGCCGGGCGTAGACGCCGGTGATGTCGGAGTTGACATCCATGACGAAGACCGTGCTGGCCGCGGCGGGGAACACGTACAGGTCGTCGATGAACAGCTGGCCGTTTCGCGCCGCCAGCGGCGTGTCGAGATGGTGAGACATGAGGCTTCCTTTGCTGGTCGTGGTTTGTCTTCGACGGCGGCGTGGCCATGCCGCGGGCCCGCGGCCCGGCCCGCCGTCGAGGTCAGCCTGCCGGGTCAGCCGGCGGGCATCGCCGGGCCGAGCAGGTCCTCGAGCTCGACCCGCCGGTAGAACTCGCGTCGCACCAGGTCACCTACCCGGTTGACGGTCTCGGCCCCGTCGTCGGCCGGGTCGATGTGTACCCGGAACGGTCGCCGGCCCTTGGGGGTGCCGACCACCCGGACGATGGCCCGGGCCACCTCCGCGGGGTCGGCGTCGGCGGGGGCCAGGTCGGCGAGCTTCCTGCCGACCTGGCCCATGAGATCGCCGTAGACCTCCTCGTAGGCTGCGGCCACGCCGGGGCTGGCCGGATGGCCCGCGTTGGTGAAGTGGTTCGTGCCGGTGGTGAACGAGCCGGGGACGATGATGACGGTGTCAACGCCGAAGCGGGCGAGCTCGGTCGCGTACGAGACTGCGAGCGAGTCCTCGGCGGCCTTCGCCGCGAAGTACGGACCGAGGTACGGCGGGGTGCCGCCCCTGGTGCTGCTGGAACCGACCCAGATCACCAGCCCGTCGCGCTGCCCGCGCAGGTGGGGCAGCACGGCCCGGTTGACCCGCTGCGTGGAGACGGCGTTGGTGTCGTAGACGCTCGCCAGCTGCTCGGGTGTGAACGCCTCGAGTGGCCCGAGCACCATGTGCCCGGCGTTGTGCACGACGACGTCGATCCGGCCGTGCTCGGCGACGACGGCCTCAACGGCGGCGTCGACCGATTCCTGGCTGGACACGTCCATCTCGATGGGACGCAACTCCACCGCGTGGGTCTTGGAGTATTCGACGGCGTCGCCCGCGGCGGCGGTGTTGCGGCCGGTGATGTCGCGCATGCCGGCGTAGACGACATGCCCGGCGTCGGCGAGGCCTCGGACGGTCATGGCGCCGAAGCCGCTGGACGCCCCAGTAACGACGATGATTTTCCTGGACGGCATTTCCTGTTCCTTTGATCGAGTTTCGAGAGCGTTGGCGACGGCGGGGTCAGATGACGCCGCCATTGGCGTAGAGCACCTGGCCGTTGACCCAGCGGGCCGGCCCGGCCAGGAACGCCACGACCTCGGCGATGTCGACGGGCACGCCGAGGCGCTCCAGGGGAGCCATGTGGGCCAGGCGGTCGATGGCCTCCTGGTCCTTGCCCTCGAGGAACAACGGGGTGGCGGTCGGCCCGGGGGCCACTGCGTTGACGGTGATGTCCCGGCCGCGCAGCTCTCTGGCCAGGATCAGCGTCAACGCGTCCACCGCGCCCTTGCTGGCGGCGTAGGCCGCGTAGGAAGGCAGCGCGATCTTGACTATCGATGTTGAGAAGTTGATGATCGCGCCGCCGGATCTGACTCTGCGGGCCTGAAGGGTGTCAAAACTGGGCCCAAGGCACTGACCTGCCTCTTTATGAGGTCGCCCTGTCGGTCAGCTGGCTCGCTGGTATTCGTTGATCAGCCCGCCGAGGACGTGGCGGCGCTCGATCCGGCCCGTCGGCAGCGGGATCACGTCGGAGTCGTGATCGGTGGGAGCCCGGAGGCCGAGGGAGCGGTGCGGCCGGTGGCGATTGTAATGATCGGCGTATTCGTCCAGCACGGTATGAAGATGCCGTTCGCTAAAGATCAGCAGCCTGTCGGTGCATTCCGTGCGGGCGGTGCGGACCCATCGCTCGGCGAACGCGTTCGCGCGTGGCGCCCGCGGCGGGATCTTCAGCACCTGAATGTCGTCACCTGTGAACACCTCATCGAAGGCGCTGGTGAACTTCGTGTCCCGATCCCGGATCAGGAATCGGAACGCGCCGGCATGGTCCTTGAGATCAGCGAGAAGGTTACGGGCTTGCTGGGCAACCCATGCCCTCTCAGGGCGGGCGGTCACGCCGAGCACGTGCACGAACCGGGTGCCGACCTCCACCACGAAGAAGACGTACAACCGGCGCAGTGTGACGGTGTCCACGGTGAAGAAGTCACAAGCCAGCGTGCTCGCGGCGTGGGCGCGGAGGAAATCACGCCAACGGTCGTCGGCACGTCGCGGCGCCGGACCCAAGCGCGCTCGTTTCAGGATGCGGCGGATCGTCGCACCGCTGACCCGGTGGCCCAGATGCCGCAGTTCGCCACGGATACGCTCGTAACCCCAGCGAGGGTTCTCCCGCGCCAGCTGCTGGATCAGCGCCACGACCGCGGGATCGGTTGCAGGCCGTCCCATCCTCCGGTTCGGTTGGGTCCAGTGACGTGCGATCAGGCACCGGTGCCAGCGCAGCAGCGTCCCTGGCGTCACCAGTCGGTGGGCGCGCAGCACCGTCGGCAGGTCTCTGGCCAGCGCGGACAGCACTGCTCGATCGGCCCATGACAGCCTTGGTCGGCCAACCTGACGGCGCAGCACTGCGACCTCGTGCCGTAGTACGAGGATCTCCATGTTCTTGGTCGCGTCGCTACGAGCCAGCAGCGTCAGCCAGCCCACGACGCGGCAGAAGATTAGATAGAAGAGACGGAGCGCCACGAGCTCGAGCATGCCCGACCCCGACTCCGACCAGGAAGCCAAGACAGACCCGCAGCTTATGGTCTTGAACGGAGTATTGACACCCTTCAGGCGACCTCAGGTCAAGTGTCCGGAGTGCGGGGGGAAGCTCAGTCGGCGGCCAGCCGGTCGATCAGCCGGGACACGGTCGCATCGGAGGCCACTGTGGTCGCTCTCGTTGCAGCCGGGAGTGGACAACCGCCCCCCGTCGCCGGTCACCTGCTGTGACCTGGGACGACTCTCTACTTTGGGGCTGGTCGCATGGACCCGAGCGGAGGGCCTTTTAGTCAGAACTAAAAGGGGTTGTGAATTACTCCTTCTATGACATTTCATTGATCTCGGAGAGCGGCGGGCAGGTTATTACTAACGGTCCGTCCGTGACCAATCGGCATATCTCGTAGGGTGTCGTCATCGCTTCGCTCGGCTTGTCCGAACAGGGGATATCGCCGGTATATGACCTGGTGAATATGGTTGCCGCATCCTGTGATGACGTAACAGAAGGAGGGAGTTCAATGAAGCCTGAAGCAAGAAAAGCGCTCAAGGCGGCTGTGATCGGTGGGCTGATGGCCGGAGCGATGATTGTTCCGGCGACGGCCGCGCACGCGGCGTCTTGGAAGTGCAGCAGCGCCCCTTATGGCAATGGCTGGTGGGCGAAGTGCAGCGAGGGCCCTAGCGGATACAATTATCAGGCGTGGGCCCGATGCTACAAGATCGGTACAACCAATTACACGATCAGGTGGGGCCCCTGGCGGGCGATCAATCGCGAGCCGTCCATCGTGAGCTGCCAAAGCACCGAAGAGGTGGGTGGAGGCGGCGTCTTCCACGCATAGCCCGAGCCTGATCCGCGTGCGCTCCGCCGAGCGCACGCGGATCACGTGGGCGGCGACAGGGCGCCGCGTATGCCGGCCGCGCCCTGTCGTCAAGGAACGAAGCCCAACGGTGAGGGCGGTCCTGCAGCATGCCGGATCACGACACGACGCCGACCACGAGCTCCTGGTGATGTGTCGTCTTCTCGAACGGAAGAACTCCGGGGGCCGCAGTGGAGGTGTCCGAGCAGGTTCTCCGGCTGATGGGCGGGGTGCAGTCGGCGCGCGGCACGAGCGCGTTGGAGGACTTGCGCGGTGGTCTGTTGGATCACAAGGACGTGCCGGTCGTGCGGCATTTCTTGGAGCTGACCGCTTAGCGGCATTGAGGCTAGCCGGCGTGATCGCCTTGGTGATCGGTTCCCGAAATCCGCCGTGGTCGCGGTCGCGCGCTATGGGTTACGAGCTGACGCTCGGGCCGCTGCGCAGGAGGGCCTGTCCAAGGGGGGTCAGGGTGTGGAGGACGGCGCCGCCGATCCGGGTGGTTGAGACGAGTCCGGCGTTGCGCAGTACTGTGGCGTGCTGGCTCGCGGAGCCGAGGGAGATGCCGACCCGTTCGGCCACGGTCGTGGTCGTGGCCGGATCGTGCAATGTGGATAGCACGGCTGCGCGGGTACGGCCGAGTAGGGGTCCGAGCACGTCGGTCTGGTCGGTGGACCGCTCGCCGACGAAGATCGGGTAGGTGAGCACGCTGGCCGCGTCGGGCCGATACGTCACCATCAGGCGAGGCGCGAAGTAGGACGGTATCAGCAGTAGCCCGTGCCCGGACAGAGTGATGTCATGGTCGCTGTCGATCGGGATGTGCAGGGTTGGTGGCTGCCAGCGGCAGTCGGGATGGAGCGTGGCCAGTAGGGCGTCCACTCCGCCGCGCATCAGGGTTGCGGCGCGCAGGGTGCGGTCGGCGGCAGCCTCGGTCTGGATCTGAGGCCACAGCGGCTCCACGGATGAGGTGAAGTAGCGGTACAGGTCACTGGCAAGGGTCTGGCGCGCCCAGGAGGCGCCGCTAGCCAGTTCCTGTGCCCACCGCCCGGCCTGCTGCGCGGGCGACAGCGCGCTCAGATCGAACGCTAAGTAGGAGCTGGGCGTCTGACTAGCTAGCTTGACGCCGGTGGCGAAGTCTCCGGCGTCCGACTGGAGCAGGAACGCGGGCACGAAGCTCTTCGGGGGAACCAGGGGCGCGAGCACCCCGGCCCGCTCCGCCAGGCTTCCTCTCACCTGCTGGTGCAGGCGGCGGACTCCGGGCCGCGACCAACTCCTACTGGTCTGCGCGCCATGCAGGAGGCGCACACTCAGGACCGTCTCCCACAGGGCGTTCGGAGCCGGGGCGAACGTGATCTGGCGAAGGTCGGCGTCAGAGAAGTGCATGCGAATCATGCGAATGATTTTCGCGCAGCCAGCCCTGCTCAGCCAAGGCCAGCCCCACCCTTTTAGGCAGAACTAAAAGGCATTGTGGTTGGTATTCGGCTAGGGCAGTCTTATTGCCACGAGCCCGTGTCACTACCCTCCGCCAGCTAGCTGCAATGGTGTGCTGCTCGAATATTGAGTTACGTGCTTTGGGCTGCGGTTAAGCGGCGTGGTGGTATTCGCTGATCATGCTTGTAACGACGGTTTTTCTGCGGATGGTGTGGGTGCCGAATATTGCGTCACAGGGTTTGATCTGGGGTTTTGCTGTGTTCGATGGTTCGGCTCCGGCAGGATCGCAGGGTGGCTCTGCGGCTGCTGTACTTGATCGTCTTACGAGCATTTGGCTGGTTCGCGCTGCTTGCGCGATCACAGGCGTCCAAGGATGCGGAGATCTTGGTGTTGCGGCATCAGTTGGCTGTGCTCCGGCGCCAGGTGGCGGTTCCCCGGCCGTCGTGGGCGGACCGGGCCATCATTTCCGCGCTCGCGCGACTCCTGTCCCGACACCGCCGATGTCACCTGTTCGTCACACCGCGGACGCTCTTGCGCTGGCACTGCGCCTGCCGAAAATTCCATCCATGCAGGTCAAGCCGCTTGTGAGTACTCGTGGAGGACGCCGCCGAGCCGGTCTCGTCGGCGTACATTCAGGTCGGTGATTCGCTCTGGATCTGTGATCGGATCGGGGAAGGTGCGCAGCGGGGCTGCTTGGTTCAGGGCTTGGTGGGCTCGGTGCTGGTTGTAGAAGCGTTCGTACTCGCGCAGGGCGTGCCGTAGATGGCGTTCGTTCCATACGAGGCAGCGGTCGAGAAGCTCGTGACGGCACGACTGCACCCACCGCTCCATGATCGAGTTCATCCGCGGCATCCGGATACCGGTGAGCACGGTCTTGATGCCGGCCTCGGCGAGGATCTCGTCCATGAGGGCAGGGAACTTTCCATCCCGGTCTCGGAGCATAAAGCGCGCCCGGCAGCCCGCATCGTCCAGGTCCATCGCCAGATTCCTGATCGCCTGGGTGACCCAGTTCGCGGTGGGGTGCGCGGTGGTGCCGAGCACGCGGATGCGCCTGGTGGCGTGCTCGATGATGGCCAGGATGTACTGGCGTTGCCCGTTCAGGGTGACGGTTTCGATGAAATCGGCGGCCAGTAGGGCGTCGGCTTGGGAGCGTAGGAAGTCGGCCCACGTGGTGGACGCCCGCTCTGGCGCCGGATCAAGACCCGCCTGCTTGAGGATCTCCCAGATCGTGGACGGTGCGACCTTGATGCCGAGCGTGGTGAGCTCACCGTGGACCCGCCGGTAGCCCCAGCCGGGGTTCTCCCGGACCAGACGCAGGATGAGGGCACGGATGGAGCGGACCGTGGGCGGGCGTCCGGGCCGCTTCTGTCGGCAGGTACGCGCGTGACGTTGTTTCATTAGATCGCGGTGCCAGCGCAGGACGGTGTCCGGTCGGACGAGGAGCCGCAGTCGGCGCAGGGTCTTGCGGGGCAGCGAGGTGAGGAGGGCGGCGAGGAAGGCTCGGTCCTCGGGTGTGAATCTGACTCTGGTGTCGGTGCCGAGTTGGCGCTTGAGGACGGTGATCTGGTGACGCAGGGCAAGTATCTCCACGTCCTTGTCCCGATCGCCCATGGGCAGTAACCGCAGTGCGGCGAACGTGTTCGTGACGGCGAGGTAGGTCAGGCGAAGGAGCACGGCCGATTATCGCGCCGCACTTGGCTCGTCTCCTGGGTGGCTGGAGTTCGCGCCGCCACGCGAAGCCCTCACATGGTCATGACCTGGGCGGATGTAGTTTTCGGTAGGCGCAGTGTCCGCGTACGACCTCATCTCCGAGCGAGGTCGTACCCGGACACAGGTGGACCTTCACTGACAGACGGCGCCCGGGACGGCCCGGCACCCGCTGGCCGGTCAAGGCGCTCATTGTGCGGATGGCTCGGGAGAACCCGACCTGGGGGCATGGGCGGATTCAGGGCGAGTTGGCCCGGATGGGCTATCGGATCGCGGCCTCCGCGGTGTGGGAGATCCTGCAAGCCGCCGGTGTCGATCCGGCGCCTCGCCGGGCTGGGCCGGCTTGGCGGCAGTTTCTGGCCGCTCAGGTCCACGCGATCAACGCGTGCGACTTCCTGGTGGTCGGGATGGTACTGCTCAAACGGCTGTATGTGCTGGTCTTCATCGGGTACGGCACTCGGCGGCTGTATCTGGGTGGGGTGACCGCGCGTCCGACCGGGGCGTGGACGGTCCAGCAGGTCCGCAACCTGGTGATGGATCTGGGGGAGCGCATCGCCGAGCTGCGGTTCTTGATCCACATCTGGCCCTGGTGCGCTCGCGAGTACCTGATTCACTACAACGGGCACCGGCCGCACCAGTCCCGGCAACAACGTCCCCAGACACCGCACCGCGGCCTGCCCGTGACGTGATCGACCACAACGACCTGCGATCCATCCACCGAAACCTGTCGTCGCAGGCATGATCAGCGAATACCGCCACGCCGCTTAACCACAGCTCAGCCTACGTAACTCAATATTCGAGCGGCACAGTATGAGTCTGGCCAGGTTCCGTACTCGTGCCATAAGGGCGACAGCACTGAGCCATCGAGCGAGAAGAAAGGCACAACGGTCTCCGTGCCGAACGTGTGGAGACCGCCGGGCGTGCGCACGATGACATGCGCGGTGGGAATCGAACCCATGACCATCGACACCACTGCAGCTCGTATCTCAAGCGAGTGCCAACAGCCCGGCCCAGCCGACCGAGCCCGCAGCTCGACGAGGCGCTTTAACGTAACACGACGTCCTCGCCATAGCACGGGCAACGACTATCTGGACGGCATACTGGTCCCCGGCGGTTTCGGTTACGCCGCGCGGGTGCCCGTCCTGGAATGGCTCAGCCAGGACGCGCAGGTGCGGCACGTGTCGTGGAACCTCACAGGTGGGAGATTTCTGGAGTACGTGGCCAACAGGTGGCGGCTTGCCATGATCCCGGAACTGGATCCGCACGCGCTGCACGGCGCCGACCCTGCCGCACTCGTTGGCCGGCGCAAGCGGCAGCCGTGATGGCGGTCATCGAAGCGCGTACCGGAGCACGCCTGCCAGGCGACTGATTCGACGAACCCCGTCAGGTGGCCGCGGCACGCTGGTGTAGGCATCGATCCGGTCCACCCGCCTTCCGCCCCGGCGCCGCTTCTCCGCCTGGCTGTCTGCGCAGCGGCACTCTGGGTCGGGCCGCGTCCCGCCGCGGCCTCAACTGCGCGTGCGGTTCAGCATGACCAGCCCGGCGATGAACGACCCGAGCAGGACCGGTGACAGGACCGCGAGGGAGCCCCACACAACGAGGCCGAGATAGCCGAGCGCGGACGAACTGTGCGTCGGGTCGGCGTCAGCGGCCGCGAACAGCCCCAGGCCGAGGACGACGCTGACCACCGTGAGCGCGATCGGCGTCCACAGGAGCACCCGGGCCCACACACGGTACGTCCGACTGTAGATACGCCGGGCCGCCGGCACATTCGGCCGCGGGGGATACCCGACGGATTCGCTCATGCCCCATTTGTACCAGCCGTGTAGGTCCCGCGCCGCCAGGGCCGGTCGTGGCGGTGCGGGGATCGTTAGTGGGTCGTCATGGGGTACAGGTAGACGTTCGGCGTGCATCCGTACTCGCCCAGTTCCCCCGAGATGCGGTCGAAGTCGGTGAACCGGAAGGACGCGGCGCCGTCGGGCCGCATCGCGACGACGCGGTCGCGCGAAAACACCACGCCGACCGCGACGACGAGCTCAGCGTCCCCGCCGGGCCTGCACCACGTCGACAGAGGATGTATCTGCTCCGGTGGATGACCCCAAGCTGGTCAGGTGCGGGCCCAGACGTAACGACTTGCCGCTGGCCATCCGTTCTGAGCTTCTAACGGCTTCCGCAGTTGCCCGCAGGTGGTGGTCAGACAAGTGGCGCGGCTGCGCACCGAGCCGGATCCGATCACGGCAAACGATGGCCATGTGGGTACCCGTTGCCCAAACGATTTTGGTCCTTTTAGGTCGGCAGGCGCAGTGCTCCAGGCCGGTCAGTGAGGGCACCTTCTCCTTCCTGCGGATCCGTTCGCCGCCGCGGTATCTACCGGCGGCCTGGTGCTACGGTTGGGTCTCTAATACGCGCATAAGGGGACATATGTTCGGCATTGTCCGCCCGTGTCGGCACGTCCTGTGCAAAGGGCTCTACGCGGACTGGATGGGCCACCTGTGCGGGCTCTGCCTGGCGCTCAGCGACGAGCACGGACACCTGTCCCGTCTGGTGACCAACTACGACGGCCTGCTCGTGTCCGTCCTCACCGAAGCCCAGTCGCCCACGTCCACGTCGCGCCGGAGGGCGGGCCCGTGTGCGCTACGCGGCTTCAAGGGCGCCGACGTAGTGGAGTCCGAGGGGGTAAGGCTGGCGGCCTCGGTGTCGCTGCTCCTGGCGGCCGGTAAGGTGAGCGACCACGTGGCGGATGGGGACGGCGTGTACGCCCGCCGCCCGGTGGCCGCCGGCGCCACCCGCCTGGCGGGCCGCTGGTCCTCAGCCGGCACGGCCATGGCCGGCACGCTGGAGTTCGACCCCACCCCGCTGACGGCGGCGGCCGACCGCCAGGCCCTCCTGGAACGCGCCCACGCCCAGGCGCCCCCGAGGAGCAGCGCGGCGCCCGGGTTACGAGAGTTGACGGGGCCTACTGAGGACGCCGTAGCCGCCGCGTTCGCGCACACAGCGGTGCTCGCGGGGAAGCCGCACAACCGGGAGGCTCTGGAGGCGGCCGGTCGCGGATTCGGGAAGCTGGCGCACCTGATCGACGCGGTGGAGGACCTGGCCGACGACCGGGCGTCCGGGGCGTACAACCCGCTGGCAGTCACCGGCACCGGCCTGGACGAGGCGCGCCGCCACTGCGACGCCGCGCACGCCGAGCTGCGCGCCGCCGTGGACGGGCTGGACCTGCCCCGCCCCGGCCTGACGCGAGCCCTGCTGGTGCGGGGGACCAGCAGCGCCGTCTCCCGAGCCTTCGCCATCGCCGCAACGCACGGCACCGGCCACCCGCCCGGCGACCCCGACGCGCCGCCGGGACAACGGCCGCCGAAGCGGGATCCCGGCGGGCTGCTGTCGCTGGCGTGCGCCGCGCTGACCTGCTGCACGTGCGGCCTGTACCGGCCCGCCTGGGACGAGGACCGCGAGGGCTCCTTCTGCGAGCGCTTCGACTGCTCCGGATACGACTGCTGCGGCAACTGCTGCTCCTGCTGCCCGGGCGAGGACGGCTGTTGCTGCGACGGCTGCGGCTGCGACTGACCGCCGCGGGAGTCACGTCAGCAGGGTCTGGGCGATAAGCCCGGTGGCCGATGCCGAAGCGCCCGATCAGGATCGCGACCCCCGGAGCGTGCCGTCAGACCCCAGCACCGGCGGTCAGCCGTGCTCGGTGCGTGCTCGTACGCCCCGTCACGTGCCGTCAGGGCCTGGCCCTACCGGACATGAAAAGCGCGCAAAGACGGCACTTCTAATCCGCCGGTCGCAGTTCGAATCCTGCAGGGCGCGCTTCTCCACCAGCGGAAACGCCAGCCGCATCCACCTACTGCGGCGGCGTGAGGTAGAGCTGGGGCAAAGCTGAGTCACGCGCTGAGCTTTCGCCCCAGCGCGGACGCGGCGTTCAGCACCAGCTGGGCCGTCTCTTGGGCAGCTTGGTGGGCGGCCTCTGGCAGCACTGAGACGTAGGTGTCGGCGGTGAGCACGATGCTGGCGCGCCCGAGCATCGCCCGCACCACCTTCAGATCGGTGTACGCGGCCAGCGCCGGCGTGGCGGCGCCATGTCGCAAATCGTGCAGCCGGACCGGGGGGCGGCAACCAGGCGGCGGAAGCGACCAGTGAGGTAGTCCGGCCGCAGCGGCGCTCCGTTTACAGTCGTGAACACTGCGCCTTTCAAGCTGCAGATGAGTACTCGTGGAGAACTCCGCCGAGCCGGTCTCTTCGGCGTATGTTCAGGTCGGTGATCCGCTCGGGGTCTGTGATCGGGGCCGGGACGGGAAGCAGCGGGGCCGCTTGGGCCCGGGCTCGGTGGGCGCCGTGCTGGTTGTGGATTCGTTCATACTCGCGCAGAGCATGACGCAGATGACGTTCGTTCCACAGCAGGCGACGGTCGAGGAGTTCGCGGCGACAGGACTGCGCCCATCGCTCCGTGATCGAGTCATGGTCAGCCGTTTAGATCGCGGTGAATCTGCCGTCCGCCGCGACCACGGTGCACGTGATGAGACCTGGAGCGCGGCCAGGCGAGGAAGCAGAGCACGTCGGCGATCTCCTCGGGTTGGGCCGCCCGGCCGGGTGGCTGGGCACGGGCGGGGTCATGTCCGCATGACGGATGCGAGGAGCGTCAGCTTGTCGGCGCTGTCGATGCCGGGGTCGGGGTGGAGGACGACGAGCGTCTGGCCTGTCGCGCCGCTGACGCTCAGTCTCTCCCGGTTCAGTGACAGGCCACCGACCTGGGGGTGGTCGATGTGCTTGGGGGTGCCTTCGCATGTGTTCACGTCGTGGACCGGGATCCTGGTCCTGTCAGCCCGCATCCGCGCTCTCTCACGACAACAGCGTCCGCCGACCGCGCGGGCTACCGATGCGGTGGCGGGCGAGGGTAGTTCCGCGGATCGCTTATCACGGCGAGGATGCGGCGCGCACCGGTGAGCCGGCTCTGTGGCCGGTACCGACAGAGCGGAACGGCGTCACCTTTGGGAAGGGTTCGGGACGGGAGTGTGTTGAGGCGAGGGTGCCGGGTGGGCTGAAGAATGTTCATCGCCGGTCGTGGAATCCGGCTGACGTGAGTGGTTCGGGACACGATGACGACGGGGTGGGTTACGCTTCGCCCCAGGAGGGATGGGAGCTGATGAGCCTTCGCCAGTTCGAGTACGCCCTGGCGGTCGCGGCGGAGGGCTCGGTGACGGCGGCGGCGGAGTTGTTGCAAGTCGCCCAGCCGTCGATGTCCCAGCAGATCCGCAACCTGGAGCGTGACCTCGGCGTGACGCTGTTCGCCCGGACGTCGGCCGGACTGGTGCCCACCGCGGTCGGCCGGGCGTTCCTGAAGGAGGCGGAGGTCGCGGTGAACGCGGCTCGGCGGGCGCGGGCAACGGCGCGGGCCGGCGCGGATGACCTGGTGGGGGAGCTGGTCGTCGCGGCGCAGCTGGGCTTCGGCACGCGGCAGCTGCCGGGCGCGCTGAGCGTGCTGCGGCGCCGCTTCCCACGGCTGGAGGTCACCGTCTTCGAGGAGTCGAGCTCCGCTGAGCTGGATCGGCTGTGCCGCAGGGGTGCGCTGGGCCTCGCCCTGATGGCCGCGTGCGAGCGGAGCCCCGCGGACGCCCACCGCCTCGGCGAGGAGGAGTTCGTCGTGGTGCTGGGCGCCGGGCACCGGCAGCTCGCCGCGGACCGGGTCGAGCTGCGCGAGCTGGAAGGGGAGCCGTGGGTCAGGTTCGACCGCGACAGCGCACTGGACGGCGTGCTGCTGGAGGTGTCGCGGAACGACGGGCTGACCCCGGCCACGGGCGCCCGCGTATCCCAGACGGCGACAGCCGTTCGGTGGGCCGCCCACGGCCTGGGGGTGACGCTCGTCCCGGCCTCCGCGGTGCCCCGCGGTTATGAGCACCTCGCGCGTCCGGTGTTCCCGGCTGTGTCCCAGCCTGTCATCGCCGTGGTCCGGTCCGACGCGGGCCCGGCGGCGACCGCTCTGCTGGAGCTCCTGCGTCAGGAGACCTGGGACAGCTCCGCCTCCTTTCGCCGGTCAGGCACTGAGGCCGGTGAGCTGCACGATGAGATTGCCGCAGTGAACGCCGCCGAACAGCTCGTGCTGTGATCGCTCGTTCCAATGAGCGTTCGAGGATGGTGTGAGGGAAAGGTGATCCGGCCCGCGGTGTGCCATGAGGCGTAGTGGCCGGGCGTGGGGCCGGTCAGAGTTGGGTGACTCCGCCGTCCACGGCGAGCTCGACGCCCGCGGTGTACGTCGCGTCGAAGGCGAGGAACGAGGCCGCGGTGGCGATCTCGTCGAGGGTGCCGAAACGCCGCATGGGATTGTCCGCGACGCGCTCCGCCTTGAACTGCTCGGCGTCCTCCTTGGTCATGGAGCGTTCCAGAATCCCCGTGTCGATGGGACCAGGGCTGATCGCGTTGACGCGAATCCTGCGCGGAAGCAGCTCGCGGGAGAAGCTGCGGGCCAGGGAGCGCACCGCCGCCTTGCCGGCCGCGTAGACACTGGTGTCCAGCATGCCGACGGCGCCGGCGACCGAGGTGGTGAGGACGACGCCGGCACCCGTGTTCAGCAGCGGGGCGAGCTTCTGCACGGTGAAGAAGGCGTGTGCCGCTCGAATATTGAGTTACGTGGTTTGAGCTGCGGTTAAGCGGCGTGGCGGTATTCGTTGATCACGCCGGTGACGACGGGTTTTTGGCGGATGGATCGCAGGTAGTTGAGGTCGGTCACGTCGCGGGCGGGCTGCGTTGGGATGTCCGGGGGACGTTGCTGTCGTGACTGGTGCGGACGGTGCCCGTTGTAGTGGATCAGATACTCACGGAGCACGAAGGCGAGGTGGCGTTCGCTGACGATCAGGATCCGGTCCAGGAGCTCACGGCGCAGGGTACCGATAACCCGCTCGCAGATAGCGTTCATCTTCGGCGTCCGCGGCAGCGTCGTGACCAGCCGCAGCCCTTCAGCTTCGAAAACCTCCCGAAAGGCCGAGGTGAAGAGCGGATCCCGATCGTGGATCACGAACCGCAGCCCGGCAATGCGGTCACCCAGATCCATGACCAGGTTGCGGGCCTGTTGCACCGTCCATGCACCGGTCGGGTGCGCGCTCACTCCGCCTAGGTGCAGTCTCCGGGTGCCATGCTCGATGAAGACCAGCACATACAGCCGCTTGAGCAGCACGGTCTCGACCACCAGGAAGTCGCATGCGATGATCGCGTGGGCCTGAGCGGCCAGGAACTGCCGCCAGTTCGGGCCAGCCCGGCGGGGCGCCGGATCGATATCCGACGCGTGCAGGATCTCCCACACCGTAGAGGTCGCGATCGAGTAACCCAGGCGCGCCAACTCACCCTGGATCCTTCTATGCCCCCACGTCGGGTTCTCCCGCGCCATCCGCACAACCAGTGCCATGACCGGCCGGCGGGTACAGGGCCGTCCCGGGCGCCGCCGGTCGGTGAAGGTCCGCTTCCGGGCCACGAGAGTGCGATGCCAACGCAAGATCGTCGCTGGGGTGACCGGGAATACTTTCCGACCACCGGCAGCGGCGCACCAGCCGCGACAACGCTGCAAGCCAGAGCCGGTCGGCATGACTCCACCGCGGCCGGCCGCCGAGCTGACGGCGGAGCACCTGGTTCTCCTGACGGAGCACCAGCAGCTCAACATCCTTGGACAGATCAGAACGGACCAGCACCGTCAGTAGGCCGAACAAGCCCCACACCAATCGGTAGACAAGCGACAACGCCACAACGCGATGGTCGCAGCCGCAGCCGCCGCCCTGATCACACAGCAAAACCCCAGCTCACAACACGAAACGTATTTTCGAGCGGGACAGGTTGACCAGGTTGCGGCGGCCCTTGCGTCGGTAGACGCCTTGCATGCCGGCCGCGTGCATGAGCCGTTCGACGCGCTTGCGGTTGACCTTCTCGCCCAGCCCGAGCGTGAGTTCGGCATGCACTCGCGGCGAGCCATAGCTGCCGCGCGAGTCGGTGTGTATCTGCCGGATTATTTTGGTGAGTTCTTTATTACGGAGTTCACGCGGCGGCTCGGGCCGGCCGAGCCAGTCGTCATACCCCGATGTCGACACCTGGAGTACTCGGCAGGCCACCGCGACCGGAATGTGGTCGTCGGCGAGTTCACGGACCAGCGAGTAAATTACTTTGGGAGGACGTTCTCCCTGGCGAAGTACGCCGCCGCCCGCTTGAGGATGTCGTTCTCCATCTCCAGCTGCTTATTGCGGCGGCGCAGCTCGGCGAGTTCCTTCTTCTCCGCGCTGGTCAGCCGGTCACCGGTGCCGGTGTTTTCGTCGGCGTCGGCTTGTCGCAGCCAGTTCTGCAGGTACGAGCGGCTGATGCCGAGGTCCTCGGCGAGTTGGAGGAGCGGTTTGTCACCTTGACGTGCGAGCTCGACCGCGCGGCGCCGGAACTCGGGAGGGTGAGGTGCGGGCATGGAGGACATCCTTCCTGATGATCAAGGGTGACCTCAGGCGAAGTGTCCGGAGAACAGGGGGGAGCTCAATGCTGTCCAATGCCGCCAGTAACGTCGTGAGGACATGCCGTTCCACGTCTGTTGTGCCCTCGCCCCAGGCCTCTTCCAGCAGAGGGAAGATCTGCCTCCAGGTGACGTGCGCGAATCTGATGCCGTCACGGGTGGTCGGGGGCGTGAAGGTGAGCGGTGGTGTCAGGCATGTGAGATCCACAGTAAGGCCCGGAGGATGATGTCCGGCGAGGGTGTAGTAACCGGAGAGCGGGTCTCGTCGGTGGCAGATCGCGTCTCTGACTGTGGGTATATGGCGGGTACCACTCTGGGTGGATGCGTGTGGAACTGGCTGTTCCTACGATGGGCGGGTGGTGGTGACTCCCCGCTGGCTGTTACCGGCCGGTCTCGGGCTGCTGATGCTGCTGGTTGGGCTGTCGTGGGCGCAAACGATCATGCGTGGCTGCGACTGCGTCTGGCCGTTCGCCGGAGGGGGCGCCCTTATCGTTCTCTGTCTCGTCATCGTGCGTACGGTGCCGGGCCGTCCCGCCGAGGTGGCCGGTCTCCTGGCTCCCGCGGCCATAGCAGCGCTCACGGGGCTCGCGGTCAACAGCATCGGCTGGTTCATTCTGGTGCTCTACATCGCGTTCGTCGCGCTGACCCTGCGACTCTGGCCGGGCATCGTCATGTGGCTAGCCTCGCTTTCCGTGGTGGTTGCGGCGGTGTTCACCACGCCGGACCCCGGGTGGCCCAACTGGCTGGCCGCCGTAACGCTTGTCTTCTGGAGCGGCTGGGCCGCGCGTTACCGCATTGAGGTGGGCGAGCGGTTGCACCGCGCGGAGAGCGCAGCCACCATTGCCGCCACTCTGGCCGAGCGGCAGCGGCTCGCCGCCGACCTGCACGACATCGTCGCGCACACGCTCGCCGTGACGGTGCTGCATCTGGGGGGTGCACGGCTGGCCCTCGAGCACGATCCCAGGGAAGCAGCGGCGGGGATCGCCGAGGCCGAGCGCCTTGCCCGGCAGAGCATGGCGGAGTTGCGAAAGGTGGTCCGTGTTCTTGCAGAAGAAGGCGCCGACCCTGCCGTGGTCGCCCCCCAACCCACCGCGCCCCGGCTTCCCGAGCTCTTCGAGGAATACCGGACGGCGGGTCTGGAACTCGAGTCGAGCGTCGACGGTGAGCTGACGGCGGTGAGCCCGACGACCGGGATGGTGCTCTACCGGCTGGTGCAGGAGGCACTGGCCAACGCGAGCCGCCACGCTCCGCGGGGTTCCGTCGAGGTGCGGCTGCGCATATCCGAGGAAGGCGCTGTGCGGGCCACGGTCACCAATTCATTGCCTGACAGCCCACCTCGGCACAATGGCGGCATGGGACTTCGCGCGATGGCCGACAGAGTGCGCATGGTCGGTGGCCACGTCACTGCCGGCCCCGAGGACGACCGGTGGGTCGTGCGGACGGAGCTGCCGGCATGATCTCGGTGGTGCTCGTCGACGACCAGGAACTCGCCAGGGCAGGACTGCGAACGATCCTGCGCCAGCCGTACGGGTTCGACGTGATCGGCGAGGCGGCCGACGGCCAGGCCGCGCTGGCGGAGGTCGCGCGCGTCCGGCCCGACGCCGTGGTCATGGATATTCGCATGCCGCGGATGGACGGGGTCGAGGCCACCCGTGCTTTACTAGCCGCGGATCCGGCGTCCCGCATCCTGGTGCCGACCACGTTCGGTGAGGACAGCGTTCTCGCGGCGGCTCTGCGGGCCGGCGCGTCAGGATTCTGCCTCAAGGACGCTCCGGCCGAGGACATCCAGCGTGCCGTCCGGGCGGTGGCGGCAGGCGACGGCTGGCTGGATCCCGCTGTCTGCGGGCGGGTCCTGCGGCGTTATCGCGCAGATCCGGTGACCGACCCCGACGCGGACCGGCGGCTCAGCGATCTCACTTCTCGCGAGCTCGACGTGCTCAAGCTCATCGGCCGAGGGCTCACAAACGCCGAGATCGCCCGTCATCTCGTGATCGGCGAGGGCACGATCAAAACCCATGTCGGCCGGATCTTCACGAAGCTGGCGGTGCGCGACCGGGCCGCGGCGGTCGTCTTCGCGTTCGACCATGGCGTGGTCCGCCCTGGGGAGCCGCCGCCTATGCCTGGGGTCTGACTCCAGGTTCTGTTCCCGGCCAGACGACAGGCAGCGGCGCCATCGGAAATCGTGGAGGCATGCTTCTTCAAGCCCCCGGTCTTCGGATCACCGCTCCCTCGCTCCCGGCGATCGCCTGGCGGACCATCGGTCCCATCGCCGGCGTCGTCGTGGTCACCTTGCTGATGCTGAGCCCGTGGTACGGCTACCACCGCGACGAGCTCTACTTCCGCATGCTTGGTCACTCTCCCGCCTGGGGGTACTTCGACCAGCCTCCGCTGACCCCGCTCCTGGCGCGGCTGTCCACGGAGCTGTTCGGGGACACCATCGTCGGGCTGCGGGTCGTCCCTGCGCTGTGCGCAGGACTGCTGATCCTCATCGGTGCCGCGATCACGCGGGAGCTCGGCGGTCCCAGAAAGGCGCAGACGCTCGCCGCCGCCGGCCTCGGCACCGGGATGTTCCCCCTGGTCGCCGGGCACACCCTGCTGACCCAATCGGCCGACTTCGTGTTCTGGACGGCCTGCATCCTGTTCGTGCTGCGTGCCCTGCTGCGCGGTGACGGGCGATGGTGGGTGGCGGCCGGCGCCATCGCGGGAGCCGCCACGTTCAACAAGTACCTCATCGTCCTACTGATCACAGGACTGGCCGCCGGCCTGCTCATCACCGTCGGCTTGGTAGTGAAGGGGCCGCGTGCCGTCTTCAGCGACAGGTGGTTCTGGTCCGGGGCGCTCCTGGCCGCTGTCATCGCGTCTCCGAACCTTCTCTACCAGGCCGCCAACGGCTGGCCTCAGCTCACCATGGCTGCCACGCTCAGCGAACCCGTGAACCGGATCATGTTCGTGCCCATGCTGGTGGCGCTGCTCAGCATGGGAGCTTTCGCGATCGCCGTCGTCGGGTGGCTCTGGCTGCGTGGGCGGCAGGAGACCCGGCCACTGGCTATCGCGGCCCTGGTGACGATCCTGCTCGGTTGGGCGTCAGGAGGACGGGCGGACTATGTCGCTGGGAGCCTGATCTTCGCCTTCGTGGCCGGCTGCGTGCCCGCCGCCGCGTGGATGGAGAGCCGGGTCGCCCGGCGTCGAGTGGTGTGGTGGGGACTGCTCGGCACCTCGGTCATCGGGATCGTCGTGGCGCTGCCGCTGCTCTCGCTGTCGGCGCTCGGTTCCTCGCCCAACGAGGTGTCCAGGGAGTCGGTGGGCTGGCCGCGCTTCGTCGCCCAGGTGGCCGGGGTGTACCGGGCGCTGCCGTCGGGAACGATCGTGCTCACCTCGAACTACGGCGAGGCCGGTGCACTGGACCGGTTCACGCCGGCCATTCCCGTCTACAGCGGCCACAACGAGCTGTGGTACCAAGGGCCACCGCCGGAAACGGCGCAGACGGTAGTCGCCGTGGGGCTGCCGCCGGAGCGTTTGCGGCTGCGCTTCGCGCGCTGTGAATCCGCCGGGGTCATCGATCACGGCACCGGAGTCGCGAACGAGGAGCAAGGCCTGCCCATCACGGTCTGCTCAGGACCGCGGACTTCGTGGATGACCGCTTGGCCCGACTTCCAGCACGCGAGTTGAGGAGCAATCATGAGCACCGTCCTGGTCATCACGCCGACCTATAACGAACGAGACACCCTGAAGGACCCTGCTGGTTAACTCATTTCAGGCGGTCAGGGCTGGTTCGAGTCGGGCCAGGTGACTGGTGCGTTTGCGCTGCAGAGGGCGGCCGTTCCACC
>NZ_JBFAMX010000112.1:0-25591 GCF_040659615.1 Nonomuraea sp. NPDC049784 | reverse complement strand
GCGGACTTGCCGAGGGCGGCCTTGCGCGGGTCGCCGCTGACGCGCCGCCCCTTCTTGGCCTTCTTCTGCGCCTTGCCCGCCTTGCCACGACCGCCCGGCATGCCGGGAATGCCCATGCCGCCCGCCATCCGCTTCATCATCTTCTGTGCCTCGAAGAAGCGGGTGACGAGGTTGCTCACGGCAGTGACCGTGACGCCGGAGCCGCCCGCGATGCGGGCCCGGCGCGAGCCGTTGATGATCTTGGGGTCCTGGCGCTCCGCAGGCGTCATCGAACGGATGATGGCGGCGATGCGGTCGAGGTCGCGGTCGTCGATGGAGTTGAGCTGGTCGCGCATCTGCCCCATGCCGGGCATCATGCCCAGCAGGTTTTTGATGGGCCCCATCTTCTGGACCATCATCATCTGCTCGAGGAAGTCCTCGAGCGTGAAGTTCTCGCCCGACGTGAGCTTGCCCGCCATCTTGGCGGCCTGCTCCTCGTCGAACGTCTTCTGAGCCTGCTCGATCAGGGTGAGGATGTCACCCATGTCGAGGATGCGGGAGGCCATCCGGTCGGGGTGGAAGGCGTCGAAGTCTTCCAGCTTCTCGCCCGTGGAGGCGAACATGATCGGCCGGCCGGTGATGTGGCGGACCGAGAGGGCGGCGCCACCTCGGGCGTCGCCGTCGAGCTTGGTCAGCACGACCCCGTCGAAGCCGACGCCCTCCATGAAGGCCTGCGCCGTCGTGACGGCGTCCTGGCCGATCATGGCGTCGACCACGAACAGGACCTCGTCGGGCGAGACCGCGTCGCGGATGTCGGCGGCCTGCTTCATCATCTCCTGGTCGATGCCCAGGCGACCGGCGGTGTCGATGATGACGATGTCGTGCTGCAGGCGCTTGGCCTCGTCGACCGACTTGCGGGAGACCTCGATCGGGTCGCCCACGCCGTTGCCCGGCTCGGGGGCATAGACCGCGACCTGGGCGCGCTCGCCCACGACCTGGAGCTGCTGGACGGCGTTGGGCCGCTGCAGGTCGGCGGCGACCAGCAGCGGCACGTGGCCCTGCTCGCGCAGCCACTTGGCCAGCTTGCCCGCCAGCGTCGTCTTACCCGAGCCCTGCAGACCCGCGAGCATGATGACGGTCGGCGGCGTCTTGCCGAAGCGGAGCCTGCGGGTCTCGCCGCCGAGGATCCCGATCAGCTCGTCATTGACGATCTTGACGACCTGCTGCGCCGGGTTGAGCGCCTGAGAGACCTCGGCGCCGCGGGCGCGCTCCTTGATCTGGGCGACGAACGCCTTGACCACCGGGAGCGCGACATCGGCCTCCAGCAGGGCGATGCGGATCTCGCGGGTGGTGGCGTCGATGTCGGCATCGGACAGCCGGCCTTTGGACCTGAGGGAGGAGAAGACCGATGTCAACCGGTCGGATAGCGTCTCGAACACGTGGTTGGCCAGTCCTCGAAGCGAATGAACGTCTAAGACTCCAGCCTATCCGCTCCGCTAGCCGCTCCAGCCTGGCACGGCCATCCGGACTGTGAGCGCGTGCTCGACCAGGTTGATCAGGGCGCTCTTGACCGAATCCTTGGAGCGGGCGTCCAGGCGCACCATCGGGATGTGCGGCGCCAGGGTGAGCGCGTCGCGCACCTCGGCGTCGCTGTGCCCGTAGACGCCGTCCCATCCGTTCACCCCCACGATGAACGGAAGCTGGGCCTCCTCGAAGTAGTCGATCGCCGGGAAGCTGTCCGCCAG
The DNA here is from genome assembly GCF_040659615.1 of Nonomuraea sp. NPDC049784. Classification (NCBI taxonomy): domain Bacteria; kingdom Bacillati; phylum Actinomycetota; class Actinomycetes; order Streptosporangiales; family Streptosporangiaceae; genus Nonomuraea; species Nonomuraea sp. NPDC049784. The sequence continues at coordinate 23,867 of NZ_JBFAMX010000112.1, read as the reverse complement.
GCGCCGGGTGTCCACGAGCACGACCGCGCCGATCGCCCCGCGTACCAGGTCGTCCCACATGAACCAGAACCGGTGCTGCCCGGGCGTGCCGAACAGGTACAGGATCAGGTCACGGTCCAGGGAGACCCGGCCGAAGTCCATGGCGACGGTCGTGGTCGACTTCAGCGGTGTCATGCCCAGGTCGTCGATGCCCTTGGAGGCGTCGGTCATGACGGCCTCCGTGGTCAACGGCATGATCTCTGACACCGCGCCGACGAACGTCGTCTTGCCCACACCGAATCCGCCGGCGACGACGATCTTCGTCGAGGTCAAACCGGGGCTAGAGCCTGCGAAGTCCACTGAGCACCCTTTCCAGCAGGTTGACGTCCGGCCTACCCGCTTCCAGCTGCGGCTGATGCACCCGAACCAGGCCCTCTGCCGCCATATCCGCGATCAGAACACGCACCACACCGAGCGGGATCCGCAACAGCGCCGAGACCTCGGCCACCGACCTGACCTGCAGGCACAGCTGGCTGATCGCTTTGTATTCGGGAGTGATGTGCGAGAACTCCCGGTGCTCGGCGGTCGCCGAGGACACCAGGGCCTCCATCGCCAGCTTGACCTTGGGCGCGGTCCGCCCGCCCGTCACGGCGTAGGGCCGTACCGGCGAGGCGGGGTCAGAGCTGGGTGGCGGTGTTGGAGGCGGCTGCCAGCTAGGTGGTGGAGGCTGCCAGCTCCCGCTGTTCTGGGAATCCCATGCACCACTGTTGTGGGAATCCCAGCCGCCGCTGTTCCATCTGGGGTCTGCCACCTACATCACCTGGTCTGGCTGGCGCGCAGCTCGGCACGCACAGCCGGAGTAAGCACCTGACCGGCGCGATCGACCATCAGCGTCATCTGGTACGCCACCAGCCCCATGTCACAATCCGGAGCCGCCAGCACCGCCAAGCACGAGCCGTCACTGATCGACATGATCAGCATCAACCCACGCTGCATCTCCACGATCGTCTGATTGACCGCACCACCCTCGAACACCCTGGCCGCCCCCTGCGTCAAGCTCACCAAACCCGACGCGATCGCAGCCAGCTGATCAGCCCGATCAGCCGGAAAACCCGACGAAGCCGCCAGCGGCAGCCCGTCGGACGAGACGACCACCGCGTGCGCGACCCCCGGAACGGTACTGACGAAGTCGGTGATTAACCAGTCCACCCCGCGTGCCGCGTGGCTAAGGTCGTTCACGCGCCCTCCTCCCTGCTGTCACTCCTGGGGCCGGACCCGTACGCCCTGCCCTCGCTGATGTCGTCGCGCGCGGCTCGGAAGCCTTGTTGGAAGCTGGAAAGCCGGCTGCGTACCCGATCGGGCGAGACCGCCGGCATGGGGGCGACCCCCTTCGGGGCCGACATGGTCTCGGCCGAGCCAGGCACCAGGTTCGCCTTCGGCACCCGCTTGGGCAGCCCGGCCGCCGTAGAGCCGTCGCGCACCGGCTCGACCACGGCCTCGGCGGCGCTCCAGCCCGCGTCGGCCTTGGCGGAGCCCCAGGTGGCGCCGTTGTCGCCGTGCTCGAACCAGGCAGACTCGACCGAAGCGAAGATCGGCAGGTACTCGTCACCGGCGGAGGCGGGCTTGACCGCGGGCATCGGACCCGTCGCGGCCGACTCTGTCTCGGGGAAGTCGTAACGCTGCTGCGCCGCCATCGGCTCCTCGGCGGCGCTCGGCCAGGGCCGGGAGTCGTTGGGCAGGGCGCCGCGCTTGGGCAGCGCGTGCTCCCCGGTCGCCGGCCCTCGCGAGGAGACCCACACGTCGGCGGCGGAGTCGTTCGCGGACATCCAGTTCGGCGGCTCGGAGGGCCACTGGGGGGCCGACGGCCAGACGCCGTTCGACACCGGCTCCGCCGATGGGTACGACGGATACGACGGGTGGCCGGGACCCATCTGGAAGCCCCCGGCCGGCCACGGGCTGGCGGCGGCGGGCTGTGGCGTGGGGTACGCCCCCTGGGCCGGGGGGTTCGCGGGCGCCGAGGCGGCGTACGAGGGGGCCTGCGCCCCCAGCAGCGACTCGGGGATGAGCACCATCGCGGTCAGGCCGCCCGTGCCGTGGGGACGCAGCTGCACTCTGATGCCGTGGCGGTGTGCCAGCCTGGCGACCACGAACAGGCCCATGCGACGGGAGACGGAGACGTCCACGGTGGGCGCGTCCATCAGCCGGTCGTTGGCCTCGGCGAGCTCCTCCTGCGTCATGCCGATGCCGGAGTCGCTGATGGAGAGCATCATGCCGCCGCCGTCGATCCTGCTGCCGGAGACGGGCACGCGGGTCTCTCGGGGCGAGAACGACAGGGCGTTCTCAATCAGCTCGGCGAGCAGGTGGATGACGTCGTTGACGGCCTGGCCGGCGATGGAGACACCCTCGGGCACCTCCAGGACGACGCGTTCGTAGTTCTCGACCTCCGACAACGAGGCTCTGGCGACGTCCACCAGCTTGACCGGCTGGCTCCAGCGGCGAGGCGGATCCTGACCGGCGAGCACCAGCAGGTTCTCACTGTTACGCCGCATGCGAGTAGCCAGGTGATCCAGCTTGAACAGGTTCCCCAGACGCTGCTCGTCCTGCTCGCCCTGCTCCAGCCCGTCGATGAGGGTGATCTGCCGCTCCACCAGCGTCTGGCTGCGCCTGGACAGGTTCACGAACATCGCGTTGACGTTGCTGCGCAGCCTGGACTCCTCGCCGGCGAGGCGGACCGCCTCGCGGTGGACCTCGTCGAAGGCCCGGGCGACCTCACCGATCTCGTCCTTGGAGTTGATCTCGATGGGCGGCACCCGTAGCTGTTCGGGGCGCACCTCGCTGTTGCGGAGCTGCCGGACGAGGCCGGGCAGCGTCTGGCCGGCGATCTTCAGCGCGTCGCCGCGCAGGCGCCTGAGCGGGCGTACGAGCGAGCTCGCCATGAGGGCGGTGATCGCGAGGACGAGGACCAGCAGCACGACGACAAGACCGATGTTGAGCGCGGCCAGCTGCCTGTCGCCGCTCGCGACGTCGGCGCTTCGGGTGGCCACCTGCTCTCCCAGTGTCTTCTGCACCTGGTGGAGCCGGTCGACGGTCTCGCTGATGGACTGGAACCAGCGGTCGGCGTCGTTCGTGGTGGAGCTGTCGAGCCTGCGCAGGGACTGCCGGTTGTTCGTCAGCAGCACGGCCCGGCTGATGTAGAACTCGGCGCGACCGATCTTCACGCTGGCGACCGTGTTGTCGAACATCTGCCGCTGCTGCTGCGTGGCCACGGCGAGGAACGAGGCCCGCTCGCTCTCGCGCCGGGAGCGGGCGTCGAGGAAGGCGTTGAACTCCGGCTCCTCGAACGAGCCTCTGACCAGTGCGATCGTCAGAAGGGCGCGCTGCTTGGACGCCTGCTCCTCCGCACGCGCGATGGCGCGGAGCGAGGAGCTCGTGGCGATGAGCTCCTCGTCCGTCGCCCCTTGGCCGAGCTCGTCGTAGAGCTGCAGCATGTCGGAGATCGTCTCGGAGTACTTCTCCATCGTCGGCAGCGGCGGCAGCTGCGAGGAGGCGACGGTCGCGCGCAGCGAGGCCAACTGGCCCAGGCGGGTGCGGATGCGCTCGAGGTTCCTGCGGCCGATGTCGGACAGTGACGTCTCGGCGGTCTTCGCGACGTTCAGCGTGCGGCCGACGCTGGCGTCCACGATCTCCTGCTGGCTCTTGAGCCGGTCCCGATCGGCGGCGCTCCTGTTGGAGGCCACGAAGCGACTGGCCACGTCACGTTCGAGACCGAGGTCGCGGGACACCTCGCCGAGCTGCGTGACGAGCGCGCCCACCTCGCTGATCTGCTGGTACTGCTGGGCGCTGCTGATGGAGGTGGTGACGCGCAGGGCGCCCAGGATCACGCCCACGATGGTGGGGATGGCGATGAGGGCGATAAGGCGAGTGCGCACCCGCCAGTTGCGCAGCGCGAACGGGCTACCCGACGCGTGCTGCCGCACCTCTGGCACCTCGCCACCCACAGACTCTTCTGGCAGGTCCGGAGCCCTGCCACGACCGGGTCCGGTCGTTGTTGTCGTCACTGTGGCAACCTCTCGCCATTGGCCTGCTTTAGGGGGTTTCAGCGGCTTCGTCACAGGGACGAGTGATCGCAGGCAAGTTCGAGGCCCAATTTGAGCACAAACCTCATAGTTCAGCCAACGTCTCGGGGGTTTTCAACCGTTCCAAGTCACACATTGTTCACGTCGCAAGCTCCCGTATACGGAGTGCAACCAGGCTACCAATACGGACATACAGTTACAAACAGTGCTTTATGCCAATATTTACACCTATAGCGTCTTACAGTCATATTTAGCAGATAAACTTCCAAATACGCGGCCCAGATCTGCCGCACAGATCTCCCCTCGGGTACGCTTCACGCCCGGCATCTTGTGCCGATCTCCAGAAGCTTCCCCTGGTAGGAGAACCCCCCCATGACACGCAAACTGCGCTGTAACGCCATTGTTCTCGGCGTCACAGTCGCTCTCGCCCTAACCGGCTGCAGCGGGTCCGACACCCCCTCGGACTCCTCAGCCAACAGCAAGGGCTTGGAGAAAACCAGCATCAAAGTCGGCGCTCTTCCGATTCCTGACGCTGTATCCCTCTATATCGCCAACGCGAAGGGTTTCTTCAAGGACGAGGGACTGACGGTGACGCCGGTCACCATCACCGGTGGCGCCGCGGCGCTGCCGCAGGTCAAGAGCGGCGCCCTGGACATCTCGCAGACCAACTACGTCTCGACGTTCCTGGCCGCCAGCCAGGGCGAGAAGATCAAGCTGGTCGGAGACGCGTACCAGGCCGGTCCCAACACGTTCAACATCATGATCCCGAAGGACTCGCCGATCAAGACGGTGGCGGACCTGAAGGGCAAGACCGTTCTGGTCAACAACCTGCACAACGTCGCCACGCTGGCGGTGGCGACGCAGCTCAAGGTCGCCGGTCTCAAGGAGACCGACGTCAAGTTCGCCGAGAAGCCGTTCCCCGAAATGGGACAGGCGATCATGAGCGGCCAGGCCGACGCGGGCTGGATCACCGAGCCGTTCATCACGGCCAACCAGAGCGCCAACGGCTTCCGCAAGCTCGTCGACACCATGACGGGCCAGACGGAGAACCTGTCCATCGCGGGTTGGATGGCCACCGAGGAGTGGTCCGCGAAGTACCCGAAGACGCTTGCCGCGTTCCAGCGCGCGATCTCCAAGGCGCAGCAACTCGCCTCGAGCGACCGCAAGCAGATCGAGACCATGCTGCCGACGTACACGAAGATCGACGCCAAGACCGCGTCGGTGATCACGCTCGGCACCTACCCGAGTGAGCTGAACGCGAACCGCCTGCAGAAGGTGGCCGACCTCATGCTCGAATACGGGTACCTCAAGAGCGCGCTCGACGTGAAGTCCGTCATCGCGGCGCCGTCGTCGAGCTGATGACCGGTGCCCGACTGCTCCGCGGCGCCGCCGGCGCCGCGGGGTTCCTTGTTCTCGGGGAGCTGGTCATCCGCTTCGGGCTGGAAGGCCTGGGCACTCCCCCACCGTCGATCATCCTGTACGAGGCCGCGCGCATGCTGGCCGACACCGACTTCCTGGCGGGGGTCGGCGCCACGCTCACCAACTGGGCGCTCGGCCTGCTGATCGCCATCGCGGTGGCCGTGCCTCTGGGCGTGGTGCTCGGGGCGCTGACGCCGCTGGAGCGGGCGATCAGGCCGGTGCTGGAGTTCATGCGCCCGATCCCCTCAGTGGCCATCATCCCGCTCGCGATCCTGCTGATCCCGGTGGACGAGCTGATGAAGGTCTCGGTCATCGTGTACGCGTCCATCTGGCCGATCCTGATCAACACCTTGTACGGCATGCACGACGTGGACCCGCAGGCCAAGGAGTCCCTGCGCAGCTTCGGATTCGGCAACCTGGCCGTGCTCACCAGGGTGAGCCTGCCCAGCGCGGCCCCGTTCGTCGCGACGGGGATCAGGATCGCCGCCGGGGTCGCGCTCGTCCTGGCCGTCAGCGCCGAACTGATCGCCGGCGGCGTCGCCGGCATCGGCGTCTACGTGAACGTCGCGGGCAGCGGCAACCGGATGGACCTCATGATGGCGGCGACGTTCTGGGCCGGCATCATCGGCGTGATCGCGAACGTGGTCCTGCTCGCCGGCGAGCGACGCCTCTTCCACTGGCATCGCGTGCGGACGGGGGTGAGCGAGTCGTGAAAGTCCTCGCCAGACTCTGGGTAGTCCCCGCGGTGCTGGTCGTGTGGGAGATCGCCGGGCGCGCCATCGGGGACACCGACTTCCCGCCGCCCACGACCATCGTCGCCCGCATGTACGAGCTGTGGTTCTCCGGCCCGGCGGCCCGCGTCTTCCTCACCGACGACGCGATCGGCAACATCCTGCCGAGCCTCGGCCGCATGTTCGGCGGCTGGCTGCTGGCCGCGCTGATCGGGGTGGTGGCGGGCATGATCCTCGGACGCTCACGCTCGGCGACCGACTACGTGAACCCGCTGATCGAGTTCGGCCGGGCCGTGCCTCCCCCGCTGCTGCTGCCGGTGTTCCTCCCGCTGTTCAAGGCCGGGCTGGCCACGCAGCTGGCCACCATCGTGTTCGGCGTGATCTGGCCGACGCTGCTCAACTCGATCGAGGGCGCCAGGGCGGTGGACCGGACCTACACCGAGACGGCCACGGTGTTCAACCTGTCGAAGCTGCAACGCCTGCGCGTGGTCGTGCTGCCCGCCGCATCGCCCAAGATCTTCGCCGGACTGCGGCTCAGCCTGTCACTGGCGCTGATCCTCATGGTGCTCACCGAGTTCATCGGCGGCACCGACGGCATCGGCTACCAGCTGCTGTCGGCCCAGCGCAGCTTCGACGGCGCCGCGGTGTGGGCGACCATCGCCCTGCTCGGCATCCTCGGTTACGTCGTGAACTCCTTATTCGTGCTGGCCGAACGCCGCGTGCTCGCCTGGCACCGGCAGGCCACCCGCAATCCGTGACCCCTGGAAGGACATATGCCGCACTCTGATGACCTCCTTTGGGGGGCCGTAGGCGACATTTCCCGTTTCGCAGCCCTGCTCACCATGGCGGAGCTGGGCCTGGCCGACCACCTGGCGCACGGCCCATTGGACGCCGCCGAGCTGGCCAGACGCGCGGGGGCCAACGCTCCCGCGCTGCGCCGGGTCCTGCGCGAGCTGGCCAGTATGGACGTGGTCCGCGCCGCGGGTCCGGACACGTACGACCTGACGGAGAGGGGCACCGCGCTACGCTCGGACGTCCCCGACTCCGTGCGCTCCTCGATCCGCATGCTCGGCGAGGAGGGCTTCTGGTACGCCATGGGCATGCTGCCCGCCACGGTCCGCGACGGCAGCTCCGCCTTCGTCAAGCGGTACGGCCACCTGTACGACCATCTCGCGAACAACCCGGCGTCGAGCCGGCTGTTCGACGACTACATGACGGCGAGGGCCATCCCGTTCACCGACGGCCTGGCCAAGCGGTACGACTTCCCCCCGACGGCGACCATGGTCGATGTGGCCGGCGGCAAGGGCCACATCCTGGCCACGGTGCTGCACGCCAACCCGCAGATGCGCGGCATGCTGTTCGACCTGGAGCACGTGGTCGAGCACGCCAGGCGGACGCTGGCCGCGGAGGGCCTGGCCGAGCGGTCCGAAGTCGTCTCCGGCGACTTCTTCGCCGAGGTACCGGCCGGCGGGGACGTCTACCTGCTGGCCAGCGTCCTGCACAACTGGGACGACGAGGACTGCGTCAAGATCCTGCGCAACGTCCGCAAGGCCATGAACCCCGGCGGCCGCGTGCTGATCCTGGAGACGGTGCTCCCGGATGACGACAAGCCGCACCTGGGTAAGGACATCGACATGCGCATGCTGGCGATTTTCAACGGCGGCACCGAGCGCAGCCGCGACGAGTACGCAGCCCTGCTCTCCCAGGCCGAACTGGCGCTGACCGACGTCGTCGAGCTGGGCTCCGGCGCGAGCCTCGTCGAGGCCAGGCCGCGTTGACCCCCTCCCCGGCCTCCACCTGATGACAAGACCAAGAAAGGCAGTTGCATGAAGCTGGCCAGGTTCGTAGTCGCGGGTATGGCGATCGCGCTGACGATCAGCGCGTGCGGCGGAGGAGGGGAGAGCCAGACGGGCACGGGCGGCACCGCGTCCTCCGGTGGGCTGGAGAAGACCCAGCTCCTGGTCGGCGTGGTGCCGGTGCCGTCGTCGGCGCCGCTGTTCATCGCGGAGAAGCGCGGCTTCTTCAAGGAGGAGGGCCTGACCGTCAAGACGGAGATCATCCAGGCGCCGCAGGCGGTCATGCCGAAGATCCTCAACGGCAGCATGGACGCGTTCCTCACCAGCTACGTGTCGCTGATGGCGATCAACGACTCGGGCGCGGCCAAGCTCAAGCTCTTCCAGCACAGCCAGGAGGCCGCGCCCAACGTCGCCGGCGTCGTCGTGGCCAAGGGCTCGCCGATCAAGACGGCCGCCGACCTCAAGGGCAAGACCATCGCGGTCAACGTGCTCAAGGCGCTCGGCCAGACGCTGACCAACGCCCACCTGCAGGAGGCCGGGCTCAAGCCCGAGGACGTCAAGTACGTCCCGGTGCAGTTCGCCGACCAGCTCACGGCCCTGTCCTCGGGCAAGGTGGACGCGGCCTGGCTGGTGGAGCCGTTCCTGACCGCGGCCAAGAAGGCGGGCGGCACGCAGATCATCGACACCACGAGCGGCGTGACCGCCGGCGTGCCGATCGACGGGTGGGGCGTCACCGAGGACTGGCTGGCCAAGAACCCGAAGACGGCCGCCGCCTTCCACCGCGCCCTGGCCAAGGCCCAGCAGATCGCGGGCTCCGACAGGAAGGCCATCGACGAGGTGGTGCCGACGTACACGCAGATCCCGGCGGACGCGGCCGCGGCGATGACGCTCGGCACGTTCTCGATGGAGGCCGACAAGGCGAGCGTCCAGAAGCTGGCCGACCTGCTGCACGGCTACGGCTACCTCAAGTCCAAGGTGGACGCGGCGCAGCTGTTCGCGCCTGTGAACGGATGATCGAACACCGGCTCGGGCGGGCCGCGCTCGGAGCGCTCGGAATCGTCGCCTTCGTCGCCCTCGCCGAGCTGGCCGGGCGGATCGGGCTCGTACCGGACATCATGCCGCGCATGTCGGCCGTGCTCGCCACGGCGGCCGAGCTGCCGCTGGAGGCGCAGTTCAGGGCCGACGTGCTGGCCACGCTGACGGCGTGCGCGAGCGGGCTGGCGATCGCGGTGGCGGTCGCCGTGCCCGTGGGGCTGCTGCTCGGGACGGTGCCGTTCGTGGAGCGGTCGGTGCGGCCGCTGGTGGAGTTCCTGCGGCCGATCCCGTCGGTGTCGTTGATCCCCGTCGCGATGTTCCTGTTCACCCAGAGCCAGGACGCCAAGACCGCGCTGGTCGTCTACACCTGCTCGTGGCCGGTGCTGATCAACACGTTGTACGGCCTGACCGACGTCGATCCGCTGGCCAAGGACACGCTGCGCAGCTTCGGCTTCGGACCGGTCGCCGTGGCGCTGCGGGTGAGCCTGCCGAGCGCGGCGCCGTTCATCGCGACCGGCATGCGGATCGCCGTGTCGGTCACCCTGATCGTGGCGGTGAGCGTGGAGCTGCTGGCGCCCGGCGACGGCGGGATCGGCGCATTTCAGTCGCTGGCGGGCAGCGCGAACCGCCTCGACCGCATGCTGGCGGCGCCCCTGTGGGCCGGGCTCATCGGGCTGGCCGCCAACCTGCTGTTCACGGCCGCCGAGCGGCGCGTGTTCCGCTGGCACCGGGCGCGCAGCGGGGACGCCTCATGAGGCAGCTCTCTTGGGATCCGGAAACGCCGTCTCCTCCCATCCCCCCGCACTTCCTGAGAGGTGAAGGGGATGTGCGGTGCGGCGCCGTCGGGAGGACCCCGCTCGGCGCGCTCCCCCGACGCCGGACGGTGGGAGAGGGTGTGGCGGCATGAGCACTCGCGGTCCGGAAGGCGCGGCACCCCCTCTCCCCCAAGGGACCTCAGCCGGGACGGCGGGAGAGCGTCCACCCCGCCGGTCCTTCCCCGGCAGGCGGCTGGTGTGGTACTGGCTGCTGCCGGTGGCCGTGGTCTGCTGGGAGCTGGCCACGCGCTCGGCGCAGGCCGCCTACTTCCCGCCGCCGTCGCTGATCGTGGCCAGGCTGCACGAGCTGTGGTTCTCGGGGCCGGTGACGCGGGCGTTCCTGACCGACGAGGCCGTGGCCGACCTGCTGCCCAGCCTGGGCAGGCTGTTCGCGGGATGGGCGGCAGCGTGTGCGGCCGGGGTCGCGATCGGCGTCGCGCTCGGCCGCTCGCGCCGGCTGTCGGCCCTGGTGGAGCCGCTGCTGCACTTCGGCCGCTCGGTGCCGCCCACCACGCTGGTGCCGGTGTTCCTGGTGCTGTTCAAGATCGGCACCCCGATGCAGCTGGCCTCCATCGTGTACGGCGTCGTCTGGCCCGTACTGATCAACTCCATGGACGGCGCCCGTACGGTGGACCGGCAGTACATCGAGACGGGTGCCGTCTACCGGCTGGGCCCGTGGCAGCGGCTCACCCGGATCATCCTGCCCGGCGCCTCCCCCAAGATCTTCGCCGGACTGCGGCTGAGCGTCTCGCTGGCCCTGATCATGATGATCATCTCGGAGCTGGTCGGCAGCAGCGAGGGCATCGGGCACCGCATGCTGGAGGCGCAGAGCCAGTTCGACATCCCGGCCATGTGGGCGGGAATCGTGCTGCTCGGGCTGCTCGGCATCGTGCTGAACGCCGCGTTCCTGGGGTTCGAGCGCACCATGTTGTCGTGGCACCGGGGCGCGAGAAGCTGAGTCAGCTCACCCGGCGCTCGTTGATCAGGGTGCGCTTCACGCACACGCCGTCCTTGATCCACTGCCAGACGCGGCTGCGTGACTTGCCGTCCTCGCTCAGCACGATCATCTCGTAGAGCCGCAGGTCCTCCCCCTCGGCCTTGTACTGCCAGCTGAGGTAGATGGTGCCGGCGTCCAGCTCCCAGAACTCGCCCCTGATCCGCTCGGTGTCGAACCCGCACCGTCCGCCGCCCAGGTACGTCCCCAGGAACTCGTGCACCTCCGTACGCCCGTCGTCCCAGGTGTAGCGGTTGGTCTGGTGGTAGACGGCGTCGTCCAGGATCGCGCAGGTCATCCGGACGCGGTGCCGGTCAATGAGGGTCCCGTCGCGGTCGAGGTGGAGGTATTCGCCCTCCCATTCGCCCTCGTGGCGGGCCAGCAGCGGCATGTCCGCGCGAAGTCCCATCCAGAGCTACTCCTTCGTCGTGTGCCACCAGGGGTCGGCGGCGTCGGATCGGTTGACCAGGAAGGCCCTGCGGCGCAGGAACCTGCGGATGGAGGTGGCGCCCATGCGGGAGCCGCCGAGCCCCGACAGGCGGAAGGAGTGCTTCTCACCCTCGTGCACCAGCGCGGTCAGCGAGGCGTCGTTGACGCTGATGGCGCCCGCACGGAGCCGGGCCGCCACGGCCATGGCATCCTTCTCCGTGGCGGCGAAGACCGCGGCCGAAAGCCCGTAGACCGAGTCGTTGGCCAACGCGACGGCCTCGTCGGCCCCGTCCACGGCCATGACCGGCAGCACCGGGCCGAACGTCTCCTCCGTCATCACCAGCATGCCGTGGTCGACGCCGGACAGCACGGTCGGGCGGCACCAGTGACCGCCGCCGTGCCGCTCGATCTCGCCGCCCGTGTGCACGGTCGCGCCCCTGGCCACGGCGTCGGCCAGGTGCGCGGCGATCACGTCCTCCTGCCCGGGCCCGATGATCGGCCCGATGGGGCCACCCTCGCAGGTCAGCCCGACCCGCGCGGCCTTGTCCGCGAGCAGCGCGAGGAACTCGTCGTGGACTTCGCGGGCCACGTAGACGCGCTCGATCGACTGGCAGGACTGCCCGGCGTTGGCGGTGCCGCCCCACAGGATCGCCGACGCCGCCCGCTCCAGGTCGGCCCCGGCCAGCACGATCGCCGGGTCCTTGCCGCCCAGCTCCAGGAACGCGGGCACGAACGCGCGCGCCGCCGACCGGGCGACCAGCCGCCCCGTCTCCACGCTGCCCGTGAAGACCACCGCGTCCACCAGGTCCACCAGTGCCGACCCCGTCTCGCCGTCGCCCTCTACGACCTCGAGCGGCAGCTCGTCGGGGACGAGCCGCATCAGCGGCTCGATGAACCTGGGTGTCACCTCGCTGGGCTTGACCAGCACCGCGCATCCCGCGGCCAGCGCTGGCACGGCGTCGATGAGGCCGAGCAGCAGCGGGAAGTTCCACGGGCTGATCACCCCGACCAGCTCGTACGGCACCGCGTCGCCCCCCACGAAGACGCCGGGCAGGGAGGCCGGGGTCTCGGCCGGGGGCTCGAGGAGGGCGGGCGCCTGGCGTACCCATCGGCCGATGAGACCGGCGACGATCTGCCGCTCCAGCACCGACTCCCCCACCCTGCCGGTGTCGGCCACCAGCGCGGCGAGCAGGTCCTCGTCATCCGCCAGCGCGGCGCCGAACCTGGAGAGGGCCTCGCCGGCCGGTCGGCCTGAGGCCCGTTCGCGCAGGTCGGCCGCGACGGCGGCGAGCCGGTCGGACGGGACAGGGGCGAGCTGCCTGTCGGCCTGCCCGGTCAGCGGGTTCCTCACGTTCATGTGGTGCGGCCACGGGACATGATGCTCCTGCGATGATCGGCGGGAGCCATTGTGATCAGGAGAGCGCCGCGGCTGTCAACGCGCTCGCGAACCGGAATTACCCGCCCCAGCCCGGCACGGCCATGCGCACCGAGAGGGCGTGCTCGACCAGATTGATCAGCGCGGCCTTGACGGAGTCCTTGGATCTGGCGTCCAGCCGCACGAGCGGGATGTGCGGGGCCAGGGTCAGGGCGTCGCGCACCTCGCCGTCGCTGTGCGGATACTCGCCGTCCCAGCCGTTGACGCCCACCACGAACGGCAGCTGGGCTTCCTCGAAGTAGTCGATCGCCGGAAAGCTGTCGGCGAGACGGCGCGTGTCCACGAGCACGACGGCCCCGATGGCGCCGCGTACCAGGTCGTCCCACATGAACCAGAACCGGTGCTGCCCGGGCGTGCCGAACAGGTACAGGATCAGGTCACGGTCCAGGGAGACCCGGCCGAAGTCCATGGCCACGGTCGTGGTCGACTTCAACGGCGTCATCCCCAGATCATCGATCCCCACGGAGGCATCGGTCATCACTGCCTCCGTGGTCAACGGCATGATCTCTGACACCGCGCCGACGAACGTCGTCTTGCCCACCCCGAAACCTCCAGCCACCACGATCTTCGTCGAGGTGAGGCCGGGGCTAGAGCCTGCGAAGTCCACTGAGCACCCTTTCGAGCAGATTGACGTCAGGCCTGCCCTCGTCCAGCTGTGGCTGATGCACGCGGACCAGACCTTCGGCAGCCATGTCAGCGATCAGCACACGTACCACGCCGAGAGGGATCCGCAGCAGGGCCGACACCTCTGCCACGGACCGGACCTGCCGGCACAGTTGACTGATCGCCTGGTACTCCGGCGTGATATGCGAGAACTCCCGGTGCTCGGCGGTCGCCGAGGACACCAGGGCCTCCATCGCCAGCTTGACCCGCGGCGCCGTCCGTCCACCAGTCACCGCGTACGGGCGGACGGGCGAGGCGGGGTCGGGATTCAGCTGCGACTGGGACTGGGGCACAGGCGGGGGCGCCCAACCGCCGCTGTTCCATCTGGGGTCTGTCACCTACATCACCTGGTCTGGCTGGCGCGCAGCTCGGCACGCACAGCCGGTGTCAGCACCTGACCGGCGCGATCGACCATCAGTGTCATCTGGTACGCCACCAGCCCCATGTCACAGTCCGGAGCCGCCAGCACCGCCATGCACGAGCCGTCACTGATCGACATGATCAGCATCAACCCACGCTGCATCTCCACGATCGTCTGATTGACCGCGCCACCCTCGAACACCCTGGCCGCCCCCTGCGTCAAGCTCACCAAACCCGACGCGATCGCAGCCAGCTGATCAGCCCGGTCAGCCGGAAAACCCGACGAGGCCGCCAATGGCAGCCCGTCGGACGAGACGACCACCGCGTGCGCGACACCTGGGACCGTGCTGACGAAGTCGGTGATCAGCCAGTCGACTCCTCGTGCCGCGTTACTCAGGTCATTCATGCTCCCTCCTCCCTGTCGTTGTTCCTCGGGCCAGAGGGGAACGCCCTGCCCTCAGTGATGTCGTCGCGTGCCGCCCGGAAGCCCTGCTGGAAGCTCGAGAGCCGGTTGCGTATACGGTCCGGCGACACCGACGGCATCGGTGTCACGCCCTTCGGCGCCGCCGAGGAGTCGGCGGAGCCGGGCACCAGGTTCGCCTTCGGCACCCGCTTGGGCAGGCCGGCCGCCGTCTGGCCGTCACGTGCTGGCTCCACAACCGCCTCCGCCGCGCTCCATCCCTCATCTGCCTTGCTCGAACCCCAGCTCGCCCCGTTGTTGCGGCCGAACCAGGCCGATTCCACGGCCGCGAAGATCGGCAGGTAGTCGTCCCCGGCCGAGGCGGGCGGGACCGCCGGGATCGGGCCGGTGGAGCCGGACTCGTTCTCCGGGAAGTCGAATCCCGGCCGCTGCGGCGGCATGGTGTCGCGGCCCCAGCCACCCGGCGGCGGCTCGGGCACGGGCCGCCTGGGCAGGGCGTGGTCGCCGTTCCATGCGGGGCCGCGGGGCGGCGTCCACACGTCGGCGCTGTCGTAGCCGCCGAGGCGGGGCTCCGCCGGCCACCCGCCGGGCTCTGGCTGCCACTGCTGCGTGGGCGGCGGCCAGTTGCTCTCCGGGTTCGACGGGAACGACGGGTGACCGGGCCCCAGCTGGTACGGGGCCTGCGGCCAGTCCGTGGCCGGAGGAGCGGAGTGCGGCGCCTGTGGCCAATCCGTGGCGGGAGGGGCGGAGTGCGGCGCCTGCGGCCAGTCCGTGGCCGGAGGGGCGGAGTGCGGCCCCGAGTACGGCTCGTCCCTGGGCCCGCCGGCCACCGCGCCCGCGAAGGCGGGCGGCTGGTTGCCGGAGAAGGACGGTGTCCCCGTGAAGGTCGGGGCCTGGGAGCCGAGCATGTTCTCCGGGATGAGCACCATCGCGGTCAGGCCGCCCGAGCTGTGCGGGCGCAGCTGCACCCGGATGCCGTGCCGGTGTGCCAGCCTGGCCACCACGAACAGGCCCATCCGCCGCGACACCGACACGTCCACGATCGGCGCGTCCGTGAGCCGGTCGTTGGCCTGGGCCAGCTCCTCCTGCGTCATGCCGATGCCGGAGTCGGTGATCGACAACATCACGCCGCCGCCGTCGATCCTGCTGCCGGAGACCGTCACCCTGGTCTCACGGGGCGAGAACGACAGGGCGTTCTCGACCAGCTCGGCGAGCAGGTGGATGACGTCGTTGACGGCCTGCCCGGCCACCGAGACGCCGTCGGGCACCTGGAGCACGACGCGCTCGTAGTTCTCGACCTCCGACAGCGAGGCTCTGGCGACGTCCACCAACTTGACCGGCTGGCTCCAGCGGCGAGGCGGATCCTGACCGGCGAGCACCAGCAGGTTCTCACTGTTACGCCTCATGCGAGTAGCCAGGTGATCCAGCTTGAACAGGTTCCCCAGACGCTGCTCGTCCTGCTCACCCTGCTCCAGCCCGTCGATCAACGTGATCTGCCGCTCCACCAGCGTCTGGCTGCGCCGCGACAGGTTCACGAACATCGCGTTCACATTGCTGCGCAGCCTGGACTCCTCGCCCGCCAGCCGCACGGCCTCGCGGTGCACCTCGTCGAACGCCCGCGCCACCTCGCCGATCTCGTCGTGGGTGTTCACGCCGATGGGGATGACCGGGCCGATCGAGCCCTCGCCGTTCTCGCGCAGCTGCTGCACGGTCTCCGGCAGACGGTGTCCCGCGATGTCGAGCGCTTCGCCGCGCAGCTTGCGCAGCGGCCTGATGAGCGAGCGGGCGATGAGCGAGATGATCGCGACCACCACGAGCAGCAGGAGCAGGATGAGGCCGCCGGAGATCAGCGCCGAGCGGTTGGCGCCCTCCTCCAGGGCACGGGCGCGCAGGATGACGGAGGAGGCGAGCTCCTTCTCCACGCTGCGCAGCGCGTCGATCTTGCCGGTGCTCACGTCGAACCAGGTGGCCACGTCCCTGTCCGGCCGCACGCCGATGCTCAGCTCCTTGCCCTCGGCGGACTGCGCCATGGCCCGCAGCCTGAACAGGTCGGTCTGGTCGACGTCCCTGCCCACGACCGTGTTGCGGTAGAGCTCGAGCTGGTCGAGGTTGGCCAGGGTCGCGAACAGCGTCTCCTCGCTCTCCTCGCGCGACTTGGCGTCGGTGAGCGCGTCGAACTCGCCGCTGTCGAAGCCCTTCTTGTCCAGCGCGCTGGCCAGGACACCACGCTGCTTGGAGGCCTCCTCCTTGGCGCGGGCGATGGCGGCCATCGAGCTGGCGCTGTGTGAGACCTCGTCGTCCACCGCGACCTGGCCGACCTGGTCGTGGAACTGCAGCAGGGCCGCGATGATCTGCGAGTACTTCTGGATCATCGGGAGGGGCTGAATCTTCCCCTTGACGGCCGTGTCACGCAGCGTCGGGATCTCCTCCAGGCGTCGCAGCACCGGTCGTACGGCGTCCGCGTGGGTGTCCGTTAGCAGCTCCGCTCGCCGCTTGGCCTCGTCGATGAGGCCGTTCACCCCGCTGTACGTGGTGCGGAGCTGGGCCTCACGGTTGTCCGGCCGTCCCTGGGCGATGTAGAGGGCGGTCTCGTCGCGTTCGAAGGCCAGCTCATGGGTGACGGCCCCGAGCTGCTCGCTGAGCTCGGCGACCTCCCTGAGGGTCTGATAGGTGTTGGCGTCACTGAGCGAGGTGATCACGTTCAGTCCGCCCAGCCCCACGGCCACGGCCGTGGGAACGACAATCAGCGCGATAAGGCGCGATCGCACGTGCCAGTTGCCCAGCCCGAACCTCCGGGAAGGAGGATTGGACAACCGTCGCCTCTGATGCCCGTGCGGCTCGCGGTCAGCGGAAGCTTCATCGCTCTGCGTTCTCACTTGCCTTCGCTACCTCTCGCCCCTGGAGGGGAATTCTCGGGTGACCATGCAGGTAAATGCACGTGGGGCAATATGTACGTCGAGATATGCGCCATTTGAGCACAGGGGTTGCCCAGGGCCAACCACTATCAGTGCCCTCTTGAGATGTTCATCCCCGATTGTCCGGAAAATTTGATGAAATCGGCAAAACAGCCCCCTATCTGGGGAAAGAGGCAACGCAGGGCCGTTCCGCGAGTCACCTTTGACTAGCAGAAAAGATCAAATAGCATGCCCCATCAGCAACTGAAGTCCCGGCTGACACCTCCTTTCCCAAACCGGACAAACGCCAGTTTCATACGTACTTCAATTTTTCACGATAGAGCCGCAATCGGACATTGCAACTACAAGTGTTATTTTCGCGATAATGACTACGGATTTGGTGTTACGGTCGATCCCTGTCGTGCGTCAGGCACACAGCCCCCGGGAGCAGAAGCCACCCGGTCCCCCCTGGCTCCATCTGAAGGGAGTCCCTGACATGAGGCTTGGCCGTCCCGCCAGGGCCGCCATCATCGGGTTAGCTTTGACACTCGGCGCCGTTGCGTGCAGCACGGGCGGCTCCACGACCGCCAGCGCGCCGCCACCCGCATCCGCCGGCGGCCTGGAGAAGACGAAGATCAAGGTCGCCACCCTGCCCGCCATCGACAGTGCCGCCATCTACGTCGCCATCGACCAGAAGCTCTTCGAGAAGGAAGGGCTGGAGGTCACCCCGCAAGTGGTCCAGGCCGCGCCGGAGGCCATCCCCATGCTGGTCAAGGGCGAGATCGACGCCATGTTCGGCAACTACGTGTCGATGTTCCAGGCTCACGACAAGCAGGCGCTGAAGCTGCGCATCCTGGCCGAGGGCTCGCGCGCCGCCCCCGACTCGCTCAGCATCATGGCGCTGCCGAACTCGCCCATCAAGACGCCGAAGGACCTCGAAGGCAAGACGATCAACGTGAACGTCCTGCACAACTTCCAGGAACTGGCGCTGACTCAGGTGCTCAAGGCCAACAACGTCGACCCCGCCAAGATCAAGTACGTCCAGGTGACGTTCCAAAACATCATGCCCTCGTGGAAGGGCGGCCAGATCGACGCCGCGTACCTGGGTGAGCCCATGGTCACGGCGGCCACCTCCGCCATGGGCGCCCGCAAGATCCTCGACCCGGCGTCCGGTCCCGCCGCCGAGTTCCCGATCTCGGGCTACGTCAGCACGCAGGAGTGGTACGACAAGAACCCCAAGACCGCTGCGGCGTTCCAGCGGGCCATCCACAACGCGGCCAAGCTCATGGAGAACAACCGTGAGGTGGTGGCCAAGGTGCTGCCGAACTTCACGCAGATCGACGCTGCCACGGCGGCCACCGTCACGTTCCCGTACTTCTCCAGCAACGACAACCCGGTCCGGCTCCAGCGAGTGGCCGACTGGATGCTGGAGGCCAAGTGGCTCTCGAAGGCGATCGACGTCAAGTCGCTGATGTCGCCCACCACCTCCGGGTGAGCGCTCAGACCCTGGCCCCCGCCCGTCCGGCGTCCGCCGCCACACGCTGGCGTCGCCGGGCGGCCGGGGCCCTCGCCTTCGTGGCCCTGATCGAGCTGGTCAGCCGTACGGGGCTCGCCGACCGCGAGTTCCTGCCGCCCGCGACGGAGATCATCGGGCGGGCGGCGGCGCTGATCACCGATCCGGCCTTCCGCGCGCACGCCCTGACGAGCCTGCTCGCCTGGGCCATCGGCCTCGGCCTCGCGGCGTTGATCGCGATCCCTCTCGGCCTGCTGCTCGGCAGCGTGCCGATCGTCGACGCCGCCACCCGCTCGGTCGTGGAGTTCCTGCGGCCGATCCCCTCCGTGGCACTGATCCCGCTGGTGTCCCTCCTCATCGGCACCGGGCTGCAGGTGCGCGTCACACTGGTGGTCTACGCCTCGCTGTGGCCGATCCTCTACAACACGATGTACGGCCTGCGCGGCGTCGACCCCCTGGCCAAGGAGTCGTTGAGGTCGTACGGCTTCGGGCGCCTGTCGGTGCTGCTGCGCGTGTCGCTGCCGTCGTCGGCGCCCTTCATCACCACCGGGTGCAGGCTGGCCGCCGGGGTGGCGCTCATCCTGACCGTCAGCACCGAGATCGTGGCCGGGCGGGGCGAGGGCATCGGCGTGTTCATCTTCTTCGCCGGCATCGCCGTGCCCGCGCGGATGACCGACATCCTGGCCGCGGTGTTCTGGGTGGGGCTGTTCGGGGTGCTGGTGAACGCGCTGCTGGTGGCCGCCGAGCGGCGGGCGTTCCGCTGGCACCACGCCCGGTTTGGAGAGTCGGAATGAGAACCCGGGGCATGCGGACGGCGGCGTTCCGGTCGCTGGTGCTGATCGTGCTGGTCCTGGCCTGGGAGGCGGCCACGCGGGTGGCGGGCAACACGTTCTTCCCGCCACCGTCGCTGATCGTGGCCAGGATGCACGAGATGTGGTTCTCGGGGCCGCTCCAGACCCTGTTCCTGACCGACGCCGCCATTGAGAACATCCTGCCGAGCATGGGCAGGATGGCCGCCGCGTTCGCGGGTGGCGCGCTGGCGGGGGTCGTGCTGGGACTGGTGGTGGGGCTGTCGGCGAGGGCGTTCGACTATCTCGACGGGGTGCTGCAGTTCCTGCGGGCCATCCCGCCGCCCGCGCTGGTCACCGTCTTCCTGGTGGTGTTCGGGTTCGGGCTGCGGATGCAACTGGCGTTCATGACGTTCAGCATCGTTTGGCCGGTGCTGCTGAATACCGCCGACGGCGCCCGCTCGGTCGAGCCGCTGCACCTGCAGACCAGCCAGGTGTTCCGGCTGTCCAGGGCCGAAAGGCTCTATCGGGTGATCCTGCCGTCGGCGCTGCCCAAGATGTTCGCGGGGCTGCGGCTCGCCCTTTCGCTTTCCCTGATCGTCATGGTCTTCTCCGAGCTGCTGCCCGGCACCGTGAACGGGATCGGGTTTCAGCTCACGTCCGCGTACCAGATGTTCGACCTGCCCCTCATGTGGGGTGGGATCGTCCTGCTCGGAGTATTGGGCTATGTGCTCAACGAGCTGTTCCTGATCGTGGAGCGGCGCGTGCTCGCCTGGCACCACGCCGCCCAGCAACTGACCGGCGAATGAGAGTACGATCGCACAGGTTTACGGGACAGACATGTCTGGCAATTCCCGCTCCGATAGAGTGTTTTGCGTTGTCCCTGGTCTCGCCCCCCCGAGGAAATCCATTGCTCGAGATAGACAACCTCTCCCACGTTTACGGCGGCGGTAGCCCCAACGCGCACCACGCCATCGAGGGCCTCAACCTCAGCGTCGCCGAGGGCGAACTGCTGTGCATCGTCGGACCTTCCGGATGCGGCAAGTCGACGCTGCTGCGTTCGATCGCCGGGCTGATCACGCCGACGGGCGGGCAGGTCAAGGTCGAGGGCAACGTGGTGCGCCAGACGCCGGACAACCTGGCCGTGGTCTTCCAGGACTACAGCCGTTCCCTGTTCCCGTGGATGTCGGTGGCCGACAACGTGGCGCTGCCGCTGCGCCGCAAGAACATGGACAAACGCCAGCGCCGCGAGGCCGCCCACGAGGCCCTGGAGTCGGTCGGGCTCGCGGACGCCGGGCGTAAGTACCCGTTCCAGCTGTCGGGGGGCATGCAGCAGCGGGTGGCGATCGCGCGGGCGCTGGCGTACCGGCCGACGCTGATGCTCATGGACGAGCCGTTCGGCTCGGTGGACGCCCAGACCCGCGAGGACCTGGAGGACCTCGTCCTCAAGGTCCGGGGCCACCACCAGATGACGATCGTGCTCATCACCCACGACATCGACGAGAGCGTCTACGTGGGCGACCGCGTGGTTGTGCTGTCCAAGGCCCCCGCCCACGTGGTCGGGGACCTCAAGGTGGACCTGCCCGGGCCACGGGACCAGATCACGACCCGCGAGCACCCCGACTTCGTACACCTGCGCGCCGAGGTCGGCCGCCTGGTCCGCGGCCACGCCACCGTCTGACCCCTTTTCACTTTGTTACGGCGGAGCCAAGTGGGCGCCAACCGCCATACGGGGCTGAGGGCCTCCAGGGAGACGGCCTCTGACCCGCACGGGGCCAGGCACCGTTACGGCGCTCACTTGACCAGCGGTCCCCACCCGTTGACCGTCTGGGTGGTGGGCCTGCTGATGCCCACCCTGCCATCCGGACCAGCAATGCTGGCTGACATTCAGCCAGTCCCACATGGTCCCCGGTACGCGTCAGTCGTCCACGGTCAGCAAGAAGGGGCGGGTCACATCCATCACCCCATGTACGCCCAGCCGTACGCCTGATCGAGTCCAGCGGGCTGCCGTACACGATCCCGGGGATCCCTGGTTCCATGACGTTTCTCGTGCCGTTGCTGCGAGCGCTGACGCGGCCGCCGGTGACGCTCGTGCTCGCCGACCTCCGCACGCGAGGTCTCCACACGTCACGAATTGCAAAGTAATGGTCAACGCACCGTAGTCGTCAGGGCAGAATAGTGCACCAAGATGCCTACCTCATCACCGAACTGGTGCCTGCCGGCCGCCGCCAACGCTCACCCGATTCCACGCGACGGGAGACGCAACACAGGTGTTTTGGAGCGGATTCTTCGACGGCAGTGGGATCCGAACGTTGGCCCCCCTCCTACGGAGATCATTCGTGCCGTAGATGACTTGGCTGAACTTCCAGTTCACATCGCCACACGGTTGGCCGACAATCTCGACGCGATTTGGGTGGGTGTTGGGTCGGTCTGCGACCTTGACGATCTCGGGCACCTGCGCGACCAACCCGTCCGGCCCAGCGATCCGATGTCTCCGCTGTGGAACGTCGTCCCGGGTTTGTGTACCGGCAACATGATCGCCATCGGGACCCACGACCATGTTTCTACGAGTCTGGTCCATCATGAGGTCGGGCATGCGCTCGATTCGCTCGACAGGATGAGCGATGGCCAGGACTGGATCACCATCATGATGCTGGTGCGCCAGCATCTGACGCACCCACGCTTCCGTGACGACCGGGCGGAGTGGTGGGCTGAGGCGTTCGCATTGTGCGCGACGCGCCAGGCGAGCCGTCCTCTGCGGATGCTCGATGGCCAGGACAATCTGGCCGCGATAGTCTCGACGCACTTTCGTCGTATGTACGGGGTGTGACATGAGCGCCACATGGACAGCGATCCTTGCCGAGGACGGCTCCCTGCTGGTGCCCTTCCACGCCGATCTCTCCGACGGGTGGCACGCTGATGGAGTTGTGCCTCTACGGCCGGGTGACGACGGGTATGACGAGCATTCGTCCACCGCCATTGGGGCCCAGAGTCTTGCTGGCGATCGTGCTCAGGACGAGGAACTGATCGGTCGCTGGGAAGCTTTGGACATCAAGATTTCAGCACCACGTAGTGCCTGACGCGACTGTCCGCGCTATCCGGCGAATCGTCTCGCCCACGGGCGTTGCAGACGGCGGCGACGCAGCCTCTGGTGACCGAAGTGTCGCCCCTCACCGTCAGAAGGTTTGGCGGAGGTGCCCGCACCATGTCGCATGCGCGCGGATCAGAGGGAGTCGACGAGCGCGTCGATCACTCTGGTGAGGCGGTCAGGACCGTCCGCGACGCGTGACAGCAGGCGCATGCCGACGACGGTGTTCAGCAGCAGGCTTCCGGTCGCGAGTGCGTCCCGGTCTGCGGCGATCTCTCCCGCGCGCTGCCCCTCCTCGATCAGCGTGCGGAAGGCGTCCTCGGTGCGGTCGAGCATGCGCCGTACGAGCTGCGCCACGCTCTCGTCCGCCTGCCCCAACTCCGCCGCCGTGTTCACGGCCATACAGCCGCGCCGGTCGGGGTCGGCCAGGTCCATTTCGGCCAGGAAGCGCAGCGCCCTGCGCAGCCGGTCCTTGACGGGACCCGGCTCCTCCAGCATCTCGATCAGCGCGACCGCCTGGCTGTCGCGGTAGCGGCCCAGCGCCGCCTCGAACAGGGCGTGCTTGCTGCCGAAGGTGTTGTAGAGGCTGCCTTTGCCGATGCCGAGCGCGTCGACCAGGTCCTGCGGCGTGGTGCCGCCGTAGCCCTTACGCCAGAACACGTCCATGGCCTGCTCGACGGCCACGTCCGGATCGAACTGCTTCGGCCTCCCCATGCCGGGAACCATAGCAGTTTCTTGACCTATGGGTCAAAATCGTACGACGAGCAGTTCGTTCCAGAACTCCCGGTTGGCGTCCCTGCCGTCGGCGACGTAGGGGTCGCGGTTGATGCAGCCGCTGGACACCATGCGGTCGTCCACCCCCACGTCGTGCGTGTTCAGTGTTCCGGCGGTGCTGGGCGCGGCGCCTTTTCAGATCGTGACGGCGAGCTTGCCGACGGTTCCGGCGGTGAAGTCGGCGATCGCGCGGGGTGCCTCAGCCAGCGGGTAGGAGCGGGCCACCGGTACCCGCAGGCGTCCTTCGGCCGCGTCGGCGGCGAGCCGGGCCAAGGTGCCGGGGTTCGGGTCGGCCATCACCGTTGTGGCCTTGATGTCCCGGCCGGGCTCGTCGGGCAGGTAGTGCAGGGTGGAGGCCAGCCGCCCGCCGTCGGCCAGCAGGGCGGCGACCGCTGGGCCGTCGCCCGCCAGGTGCAGCGCGGCATTCACCCCGCCCGGCGTGATCGCGCGTACCTGCGCCGGCAGATCCGTGTGGTCGACGACCCAGGTGGCGCCCAGGCCGGTGACGAAGGCGGCTTCGGCTCCGAGGCGGGCGGTGGCGATCACCCTGGCGCCGCGCGCGGCGGCCAGTTGGATGGCGAACGCGCCCACGCCGCCGGTCGCACCCGAGATCAGGACGGTCTCCCCCGGTGACGGGGCGACGGCGTCGACGGCGTT
>NZ_JBFAMX010000111.1:0-25627 GCF_040659615.1 Nonomuraea sp. NPDC049784 | reverse complement strand
GGAGATCGCCCGCAAGGCCGCCGTCATCCAGGCCGACCTGCGTGACGCCCGGCTGCGGCTGCTCGCCGACGACGTGTGCATCCTGCGTACGACGCTGGAGCGCGAGGCCGCCGACGAGGCCGCGATCATGGCCAGGCGCAACCAGGTGGAGACCGAGCTGGCCGAGGGCCAGCAGCGCGAGGCGGCGCTTGAGACCGCCGAGGCCGAGACGCAGCCCCGCCTGGCCGCCGCGCAGGAGACGTACTTCCGCCTCTCGTCGCTGCGTGAGCGCATCACCGGCCTGGCGCAGCTCGCCGCCGAGCGGCACCGCCACGCACTCGACGCCGCCGCCATCGAGCGCCGCGGCCGCGACCCCGAGGACCTCGAACGCGAGGCGGCCGAGGTGCGCGAGCGCGAGCTGATACTCAGGGCGGAGCTGGAGCAGGCGCACGAGCTGCTGGAGGAGGCCGTCCAGCGGCGGGCGGAGGCCGAGGCCGAGCTGAGCGCCGAGGAGCAGCGGCTCGCCCTGGCCGCCCGGGCCGCCGCCGACCGCCGCGAGGGGCTGGCCAAGCTGCGCGGGCAGGTCGATTCCGTACGGAGCCGGGCACGGGCCGCCGAGGAGGAGATCGGGCGGCTCCAGCAGGCCGTGGCCGACGCGACCCAGCGCGAGCGGCGCGCCAGGGAGGACCTGGAGGCGCAGCGGCTGGAGGAGCCCGCGGTCGATCCGGCGCTCGCTGAGGAGCTTGCCACGGCGCAGGCCCTGGTGGAGGAGGCCAGGGCCGTCGCCGACGAGGCGCGAGCCGCGGTGGAGGAGGCCAAGTCGGGCCTCGACGCGCCGCGCGCCGCCCTGCAGGCCGCCAAGTCCGGGGTGGTCACCGCACGAGCCGCCGACCAGGAGGCGCAGCGCTCCGTGGCCGCTCTGGTCGCCCGCCGGGACGCCCTGGAGCTGGGGCTCGCCAAGGGCGACGGAGGCGCGGCCCTGCTGGACGCGGACCTGGCCGGGGTGCTGGGGCCGCTGGCCGCCTCGATGCAGGTCACGCCCGGTGCCGAGCTGGCGGTGGCGGCCGTGCTGGGTCCCGTGGCGGAGGCGATCGCGGTCAAAACCCTGGACACGGCCGTCGAGGCGCTGGACTTGCTGCGCACTCAGGGCGGGGGCCAGGCGACCCTCCTGGTGGCCCTGCCGGCCGGTGCCGACGACGACCACCCGGGCTTCCTGGCCGACGCCACGGAGGACGCCGAGACGTCCGGTGGGTCCTTCTCACGCGGAGCCCCGCGTACGCGTGCCGCGGCTCCAGAGGGCGCTCAGTGGGCCGCCGACCTCGTCGCGGTCCCCGATCACCTGCGGCCCGCCCTCGACCACGTGCTCGCGGACGTCGTGGTCGTGGCGGATCTCGAAGCCGCACGCTCGGTCGCCGACCGCCACCCCGGGCTCAGGGCGGTCACCAAGGCGGGCGACCTGGTGGGCGCCCATCTGGCCAGCGGCGGCGCAGAGGGCGGCACCTCCGTGCTCCAGGTACGCGCCGCGCTCGACGAGGCCATCAGGGACCTGGAGCAGGCCGAGCGCAGGTCGGAGGAGACGGCCGAGGCGCTGGACGAGGCGATCGAGCGGGAGCACGCGGCCCAGGCGGCGCTGGAGGCCGCCCAGGCGAAGGTCAGCGAGGCCCAGACCGCCGTCACCACCGCCCAGGCGGGCGTGAGCGCTGCCCAGGGCACTCTCGACCAGGTCAGGGGCCGCCAGCGGGAGGCCGACCAGCGCAACGCCGCCGCCGCCAAGCGCCTGGCCCAGCTCGAGGCCGCCGCCAACGCCGCCCACGACGAGGCGGAGCGCCTCGCCAAGAGCGTCACCAGAGCGGAAGAGTCCCGTACCGAAGGCCTGGAAGAACTGGCCGAGCTGGAGATCCGCCTGGCCGAGGCCGAGTACGCCCAGGAGCTGGAGTCCGAGCCCACCACCGACCTCCGCGACGACCTGGCGAGCGCATGCGAGGCCGCGAGGCAGCGCGAGATGGACACCCGCCTGCAGGTCCGCACCGCCGAAGAGCGCGTCAAGGGCATCGAGGGCCGCGCCGACGGCCTCATGCGGGCCGCCCAGCGGGAGCGCCAGGAACGCGCCCAGGCGGCCGCCCAGCGCGCCAGACGCCGCCAGCAGGCGGTCGTGGCCGAGTCCGTCAGCAAGGGCGCCAGGCAGGTGCTCAAAGCGCTCGAGTCCTCCATCCAGCTCGCCTCCAGGGAACGCGACGAGGCCGACCTCGCCAGGGTCGCCGTCGACGCCGAGCTCAAGCAGGTCCGCCTCCGGGTACGCGAGCTCGGCCAGGAGCTGGACAAGCTGGTCAACCGCGTGCACGGCAGCGAGGTCGCCCGCACCGAGCAGCGGCTGCGGCTGGAGCAGATGGAGCAGCGGGCGCTGGAGGAGTTCGGGGTCGAGGTCGAGTCCCTGATCTCCGAGTACGGTCCCGAGGCTCCGGTCCCCGGCGATCCTCCCGTGCCGTACGTGCGCGAGGAGCAGGAGAAGCGGGCCAGGGCCGCCGAGCGGCAGATGAACCAGCTCGGCAAGGTCAACCCTCTCGCGCTGGAGGAGTTCGCGGCGCTGGAGGAGCGGCACGCGTTCCTCAACTCGCAGCTCGAGGACCTCAAGAAGACCAGGCGCGACCTGCTGACCGTGGTCAAGGAGGTCGACGACCGGGTGGAGCAGATGTTCGCCTCGGCGTACGAGGACGTGGCCGGCGAGTTCGAGCAGATCTTCACCAGGGTGTTCCCCGGCGGCGAGGGCCGGCTGGTGCTGACCGAGCCCAACGACATGCTGACCACCGGCATCGAGGTCGAGGCCAGGCCGCCGGGCAAGAAGGTCAAGCGGCTGTCGCTGCTGTCGGGCGGCGAGCGCTCGCTGACCGCCGTGGCGTTCCTGATCTCCATCTTCAAGGCGCGGCCCTCACCGTTCTACGTGATGGACGAGGTCGAGGCCGCGCTCGACGACACGAACACGCAGCGGCTGCTGACGTTGTTCGAGGAGTTGCGGCAGAGCTCGCAGCTGATCGTCATCACCCACAACAAGCGCACGATGGAGATCGCCGACGCGCTCTACGGCGTTTCGATGCGTGGCGACGGCGTGACGCAGGTGGTCAGTCAGCGGCTGCGCGAGCGCGAGTCGGCCTGACCCCCGCGCCGCGCCGGACCTCGAGGCCACTTCCTCCCACCCGAAGGACCGCGACCCCGGACGGCGGGGCGGAGGTTTCCTCAGGGAGCGGGCCCATCGGTGGGCGACCGGACCGTTCGAGGCCGGGCATGGGCTCGCCGAGGGCGAAGCGAGAGGCGCGAGTTGGGTCTGATCGGAGTGGCCTTGGGCATGACCATGCCGGTCGATCTGGAAAACTGACATCTTGTGGATGGTTACCTCGGCGTCATAGTGATCGTGGCCGTCGTCGCCCTGCTGGCGGCCGGCGGTCTTCTGCTGTACTTCAGGCCGGGTCGCAAGGCGGCCCCGCCGGTCAAGCCGCCAGAGACGCCCGTGCTTCCCGAGGAGAAGGAGAAGCGTCCCGCCGGACTCGGCGAGGAGGGCGAAGGCGCGACCACCACGCTCCCGCCGCCGGTCAAACCCGCCGAGCCGGCCGTCGTCAAGCCGGAGATCGAGGTGCCGCCGCCGTCCGCGGGCCGGATGGTGCGGCTGCGCTCGCGGCTGGCGCGCTCGCAGAGCGCGCTCGGGCGCGGGCTGCTCGAGTTGCTCTCCCGCGACCGGCTCGACGACGAGGTGTGGGACGAGGTCGAGGAGAAGCTGATCAGCGCCGACATGGGCGTCGCGCCGACGCGCACCGTCGTCGAGGACCTGCGTACCAAGGTCAAGGTGCTGGGCAGCCGCACTCCCCAGGAGGTGCGAGAGCTGCTGAAGCAGGAGCTGCTCGCCCAGGTCAACCCCGACCTCGACCGCACGCTGCACGTCCAGAAGCACGGCGAGCGGCCCGCGGTCGTGCTCGTCGTGGGCGTCAACGGCACCGGCAAGACCACCACCACGGGCAAGCTGGCCCGTTCGCTCGTCGGTGACGGCAAGAAGGTCGTGCTCGGCGCGGCCGACACCTTTCGGGCGGCGGCCGCCGACCAGCTCCAGACCTGGGGCGAGCGGGTGGGCGCCGACGTCGTGCGCGGCCCTGAGGCCGGCGATCCGGCCTCCGTGGCCTTCGACGCGGTCGCCAAGGGTATCGAGGAGAAGGTGGACGTCGTCATCGTCGACACCGCGGGCCGCCTCCACACCAAGACCGGGCTCATGGACGAGCTGGGCAAGGTCAAGCGGGTCATCGAGAAGAAGGCCACGGTCGACGAGGTGCTGCTCGTCCTCGACGCCACCACCGGCCAGAACGGCATGCGCCAGGCCCAGGTGTTCGCCGAGGTGGTCAACATCACGGGGATCGCGCTGACCAAGCTCGACGGCACCGCCAAGGGTGGCATCGTGATCTCGGTGCAGCGGGAGCTGGGGGTGCCGGTCAAGCTCGCAGGGCTGGGCGAGGGGCCCGACGACCTGGCGCCGTTCGACCCCGAGGTGTTCGTGGACGCGATCCTGGGGGACTAACCGGGACAATTCCGGTCATTCGTTAATTAGCGAAGAAATAGCCATTACCAGATAAACGTTGTTTTGCGCCATTTCTCTGTGTTGACATGTATCGGTCATCGCTCGATTCCGCGCAAAGGGGCGTACATGAAGAAGATCGTCGTTCACCGGCCAGGCACCGTGAAGCCGACCGCCGCGGCCTCGCCGAGGCACGGCCAGTAAGCCGCCCGGCCGGCGTCTCGTGCGGGGACGCCGGCCACCACGGAGAAGGGCCCCTGTGGACACGATCATCCTTGACGCCGACCGCCGGATCGGCGGCCCCTACACGTTCGCGGCCGGGCTCCTCGGCCACCTCGTCCCCCAGGCGCTTGAGCGCTGGTCCGACCTGGTCACCGCGTACGACATCGAGATCCGGGCCGCCGCGCCCGGCTTACGCGAGGCCGTGCCCGAGCGCAGGAGCTCGCTGGCCGGCAGTCTGCCCAGGGGGCAGCGCATTCTCGTGCCCGGCGCCCGGCGCAGCCTCCGGGTGGCGAACGGGCTGGCCGAGTTCGTCCGCGACCACCTGCGCCGCGCGGGTCCGCTGGCCGTGACCGTGACTAATCTGGGCGAGGCCGACCACACCGACGCCGAGCTGGTGGCCGTGCTGCGGCGCAGGGTCGATCCTGGGCTGCTGCGGATCGACGAGGGTCCGTCGGCCCCGAGCGCCGGGCCGTTATGTGAGGATTTTGACCGCTATCGCGACGAGGGCTTCCACCACGCCATGGCGGAGTCGGGCCTGGAAGCGCTGCGCGTCATGACGTACGAGGACGACCCGGAGGGCTGGCGGCACCTCCAGCAGCGCGTCGCCGCCGCCCTGGAGGCCATCGAGCGCGAGGACCAGGCCCGCGAGCTGTACGACAGGGCCAGGCGCCACAGCACCGACCCCAAGCATCGCGCCACCATCGGGTACGCCACCGCCATGATCCTGGTACGCCACCACGACCCGGCCCGGCGCGACCCCGAAGAGGCCCTGGCCTGGATCAACGAGGCGATCACGATCACGTCGCTGCTGCCGGACCGCCGTGAACGCGCCTTCCACCTCGGGTTCGACCTCAACGGAAAGGCCCTGGTGGAGGTGCGCAGGGGCCGTCACGAGGCCGCGATGGAGCTCGTACGGCAGGCCATCGACCTGGCCGAGGTCGACCTGGCCGGCGAGCACCCGATACACCGGCTGGTGCTGTACGCCAACAGGGCGCAGCTCCTGGCCATGGCGGGCAGGACGGAGGAGGCGCTGGCCGACTACACGCGGGCCGTCGAGGCCGACCCCGGCTATCCCGACTACTACCTCGAGCGGGGCAATCTGCTGCACCGGCTCGGCAGGCCGGACGAGGCCCTGGCCGACTACGAGGCGGTCATGCGGCTCAGCCCGCCCTTCCCCGAGGCGTACTACAACAGGGCCGAGCTCCGGTTCGCCTCGGGCGACCTCGACGGCGCCCGCGCCGACCTGGACCACACGCTCGAGCTGGACCCCGAGTTCGTGTCCGCGTACGTGAACCGCAGCGGCATCCATGCGGGGCTGGGGGACTACACGAGGGCCAGGGAGGACGTGGTGCGCGGGCTGGGGCTGACGCCGCGCGACCCCCACCTGCTGTGCGTGCTCGGGCAGGTGGAGCTGGCCGAGGGCAGGCACCCGGAGGCGCGGACCGCGTTCGACGGGGCGCTGGAGATCGACCCCGGGCTGGTGGCGGCCTGGGCGGGCCGGGCCGAGCTGGCCTTCGAGCGCGGTGACCACGACGAGGCGCTGGGCGACCTGACGCACGCGCTCGAGCTGGGGGAGACGGCGGAGCTGCTGTTCAACAGGTCCGTGGTCTACCGGGCCGCGGGGCTGGCGGGCAGGGCCAAGGAGGACCTGCTCAGAGCCGCGGAGCTGGCTCCTGATGACGAGGACGTCGGGCGGGCGCTCGCCGAGGTCTGACCCATGGGCAGGCGCTACTGGCTGCTGCTGAGCGCGTTCCTCGCCTCGTCGTTCGGTGCCTGGATCTATCGGCTGGCGCTCCCGCTGCTGGTCTACGACCTGACCGGGTCCGCGCTGGGCACGGGGCTGGTCTACGTCGTGGAGTACCTGCCGTACCTGGCGCTGGGGATGTTCGGCGGGGTGCTGGCGGACCGGCTGGACCGCAGGCGCGTGCTGGTGCTCGGCGACCTCGTCTCCGGGGCGATCACGATCGTGCTCGCGGTCATGGTCAGCGCGGGGGTGTCGCGGCCCTGGCCGATCTACGCGGTGGCGTTCCTGCTGGCCTGCGTCGATCCGCTGTACCAGCCCGCGTTCAGGTCGATCGTGCCCTCGCTGGTCGACGTGGACCGGCTGCCGCAGGCCAACGCCCGCATCCACATGGGCGAGCACGCGGTGAACATGATCGGCCCGGTGGCCGGCGGCGCGCTCGTCGTGAGCTTCGGCTACGAGGTCGCGGTCTATGCCGACGCAGGGACCTTCCTGGCGTCGGCGCTGCTGATCTGGTTCATCAGGACGGCTCCGGCCGTGGCGGTGGCCCGGGGGCGCTCGGTGCTCGCGGACATGCGCGAGGGGCTGCGTTTCCTCCTGCGCGGTGACAGGGTAGTGCTCACCACCGCGCTCACCTCCCTGGCCTGCAACTTCGGCGTCTGGCTGCTGCTGGCCGGCCTGGTCTACTACCTCAGCTCCTATCACGGCTTCACGCCGGGCGAGATCGGCGTCGTCTACGCCTTCCAGGGGGCGGGCGCGGTGCTGGGCGCGGTGCTCGGCAGTCGCCTGATCCGCCGGTACCCGCCGGGGCGGGTGATCTGCTGGGCGGTCTTCGCGGGCGGCCTGGCGATGCTGCTGATGATCGTGGCGCGCGGTCCCGCGCTGATCGGGCTCGCGTGGCTGGGGCAGTTCGCCGCCGCGGGAACGTCGATCGTGGCCACCGCGACCGTCCGCCAGCTTCTCGTGCCCAACGAGCTGCTCGGGCGGGTGCTGGGCACGGCCAGGATGATCGCTTTCCTGTCCATCCCGCTGGCCTCGTTCGCGAACGGGGTGTTCGAGTCCTTTGTGCGCGACGCGTACGCGCTGATGGCCTTCGCCGGGGCGAGCTGGATCGCCATCGCGGCGGCCGTGGCGTGGTCGCCGCTGCGGCGGGTCAGGCTCGAGGCCCTCCAGGATGCGAACGCGGCCCGATCGGAACCACCAGGGGAGTCCCCGCCACCGGATCCTCGATGACCTTGGCGTCCAGGTCGAACACCTCGCGCAGCAGCTCTTCGGTCAGCACCTCGTGCGGGGTGCCCGCGGCGATCACCTTGCCGGCGCGCATGGCCACCAGCCGGTCGGCGTAGCGCGCGGCCAGGTTGAGGTCGTGCAGGACCATGACGACCGTGCGGCCCGCCTCCTGGTGCAGGTGCCGTACGAGCTCCAGCACCTCCACTTGGTGCGCCAGGTCCAGGAACGTGGTCGGCTCGTCGAGCAGCAGCAGGTCGGTGCCCTGGGCCAGGGCCATGGAGATCCACGCCCGCTGCCGCTGGCCGCCCGACAGCTCGTCCAGCGGACGCTCCGCCAGGTCGGCCAGGCCCGTCATGTCCAGCGCGGCCGCGACCGCGCCCTCGTCGTCCGACGACCACTGCCGGTACCACGTCTGGTGCGGATGCCTGCCCCTGGCCACCAGGTCGGCCACGGTCAGCCCCTCGGGAGCGGTGGGCGCCTGGGGCAGCACGCCTAGGATCTTGGCGACCTCCCGGGTGGGGATCTTGTCGATGCGCTTGCCGTCCAGCAGCACCTCGCCGCCCTGAGGCCTGAGCAGGCGGCCCAGCGCGCGCAGCAGCGTGGACTTGCCGCAGCCGTTCGGGCCGATGATCGTGGTCACGGTGCCCGCCTCGATGGCGAGGTCGAGGCCGTCGACCACCAGCCGTTCGCCGTATCCGAGCTTGACGCCGGCGGCCTGCAGCCTCATTTGCGGGACCTCCAGATCAGGTGGATCAGGTACGGGGCGCCCAGCACGGCGGTGACGATGCCGACGGGCAGCTCCAGCGGGGAGAACACAGTCCTGGCGATCAGGTCGGCGGCGGCGGTGAGCACGGCGCCGACGACCGCCGAGCACAGCAGCGGCGGCTGGGCGGAGCGGGTAAGCCTGAGGGCGATCTGCGGCGAGGCGAGGGCCACGAACGCGATCGGGCCCGCGGAGGCGGTGGCCACGGCGGCCAGCAGCACGGCGGCCAGGATCATCAGCGCGCGGGCCAGGTTCGTGCGGACGCCGAGCGCGGCGATCGTGTCGTCGCCGAAGCGCAGGGCGTCGAGTGAGCGGGTGCCGAGCAGGGTCAGCGGCACGAGTACGGCCAGGGTCAGCGCCGTGGGCGTCACGTGCTCCCAGCCGCGGCCGTTGAGCGAGCCACTGATCCAGACCATGGCGCGGCCGGTGTCGTTGACGTCGCCGACGGTCAGGAGCCAGAACTTGATGTTCGTGAACACGGCGGCCACGCCGATGCCGACCAGCACCAGGCGGTAGCCGTCCAGGCCGCGCCGCCAGGCGAGCCCATAGACGATGGCCGCGCCGATCAGTCCGCCGAGCAGGGCCAGCGCGGGGATGCCGAGGGTGGCCAGCAGGCCGCTGGCGCCGCCGTACGCGCTGCCGCTGGCCACGACGCCGGCCACGACCGTCACGGAGGCGCCGGTGGTGACGCCGAGGATCTCCGGGCTGGCCAGCGGGTTGCGCGCGATGGACTGGATGATCGCGCCGGACAGCGCGAGCGCGGCCCCGACCAGGGCGCCGGTGAGGGCGCGCGGCAGGCGCAGCTCCATGATGACGAAGTGGGCGGCGCTGTTGACGTCGAACGTGCCCGCGACCACTTCCGGCAAGGTCATCGGGATCTCGCCGATGCGCATGTTCAGAGCCATGAGCAGGGCGATCAGGACGAGCCCCGTCAGGGTGACGGCGGCGCCGCGCAGCCGTACCCGCCAGGACAGGCCGACGAGGCGCAGGGGGAGAGCGGTCATCACAGTCGCACTGGCTTCCTGCGGCGTACGAGCGCGACGAAGAACGGCGCGCCGAGCAGGGCGAGCACCACGCCTACCTCCAGCTCTCCCGGCGGGGCCACCACGCGGCCGATCACGTCGGCGAGCAGCAGCAGCGCCGCGCCGACCAGCCCCGAGTACGGCAGCAGCCACCGGTGGTCGGTGCCCGACAGCGGGCGGGCCAGATGGGGCACGATCAGGCCCACGAACGCCAGCGAGCCGCAGGCCGCGACGGCCGCGCCGGACAGCAGCGTCACCGCGGCGACGCCGACGGTCCGGGTCAGGGCGATGTTCTGGCCGAGGCTCCTGGCCACGTCCTCGCCCAGGGAGAGCGCGTTCAGGCCGGGCGCGTTGACCATCGCGAGCACCAGGCCCACGAGGATGAACGGCAGCACCTGCCAGACCACGTCCGCGCCCCTGGCCGCGATGGAGCCGGCCTGCCAGAAGCGGAACACGTCCATCGCCTGCTCGTTCAGCAGCACGATGGCCGAGGTCAGGGCGTACAGCAGAGCGCTCACCGCGGTGCCCGCGAGCGCCAGCGTGACCGGGGTCGGGCCGCCCCTGCCGCCGACCATGCCGAGCGCGAACACCCCGACGCTGGCGATCAGCGCGCCGGCCAGGCCGAACCAGATGTAGGCCGGCAGGCTGGAGGCGCCGAGCAGGATGATCGAGGCCACCATCGCGAACGCCGCGCCCTGCGTGACGCCGAGCAGCCCGGGATCGGCGAGCGGGTTGCGGGTGTGGCCCTGCATGAGCGCGCCCGCCACGCCGAGCGCGATCCCGGCGAGGACCCCTAAGGCGGTCCTGGGGATGCGGAGCGAGCGGATCACGATGTCGTTCTCGGTCCCGGTGGGAGCGGTGAGGGCGTGCCAGGCGTCGGAGAGCGGCACGGACTTGGAGCCGATCGTGATGCTCAGCACGACCGCGACGAGTACGGCGGCGAGCAGGGCGAGCAGGATGGTGAGCCGCCTGTGCCGGAGGTCATGGAGGCGCGGTGCCACGGCGGTCGCACTCACCCATGCCCTCCTCAGCGTTTGCCCGATCCTGGTGAAGTATGCCAGCTTAGGCAGGGCTAACCTAATTTAGGGTTGCCTAACTTGCTGGGTTCTGGAAAGGGATCTGATGAGATCGTTGCGCGTGCTGGTCGGTGCTGTCCTGATAGCGGGGCTCGCCGCCTGCGGTTCTTCCGCGGCGGAGAAACCCGAGGCCGCCTCCTCCGCGTTCAGGACCGTCAAGCACGCGATGGGCGAGACCGTGATCCCTGCTCAGCCGAAGCGGGTGGTGGCGCTCGACCAGAGCTTCGTCGACGCGGTGCTCACGCTGGAGACGCCGGTGGTGGGGTACACGACGTACCGGTCGCTCGACGACAAGCTGCCCGCCTACCTGGGGACCGTCGCCGAGCAGTACGGCAAGGAGGCCACCCAGGTCGGCACGCTGGAGCAGCCGAGCCTGGAGAAGATCATGGCGCTCAAGCCCGACCTGATCGTCTCGGCCAAGGTCCGGCACGAGGCCCTGTACGACAAGCTGTCCAAGATCGCGCCAACCGTGTTCAGCGAGACCACCGGGGCCATCTGGAAGGAGAACCTCCGGCTCATGGGGCAGGCCCTGGGCAAGGAGCAACTCGCCGACACCAGGATCAAGGAGTACGAGGGCCGAGCGGCCAAGATCGGCGAAGCCGTCAAGGCGAAGGACGGCGAGATGCCGACGATCTCGGTCGTGCGGTTCGCCGGCGAGCCGACGGTCCGGCTGTATGTGGAGAACTCCTATTCCGGCCTGGTGATGAAGGACGTCGGTTTCCCGCGGCCCGAGGGGCAGCCGACCAAGCAGGACGCCATCGCGGTGGACGTCAGCCAGGAGCGGATCTCGGACCTGGACGCCGACCACATCTTCGTCGCGACATATCCGGATCCGTCGGCTGAGGAGCCCAAGGAGAAGTTCATGAACAACCCGCTCTGGAGCAAGCTCAAGGGCGAGAAGCACGAGGTCGAGGACCTGACCTGGATGACCGCGGTGGGGATCCAGGGCGCGCACGCGATCCTGGACGACGTGGCCAAGCTCTTCTCCGTGGACCCGGCGAGGACCTGAGGCCCCTTTACGAGCCGTTGAGGAACGTGCGCAGCTCCGCCAGGTGGGGGTCGATGTCGAGGCCCTGTTCGCCGAGCCACTGCGGGTTGCCGTACGTGCCGCGGTAGCGGTCGCCGCTGTCGCAGATCAGCGTGACGATGCTGCCCTGCTCGCCCGCCGCGCGCATCTCGCTGATCAGGTCCACGCAGCCCGCCACGTTCGTGCCCGTCGAGCCACCCACGTCCAGCCCTGTGACCTCGCGAGTCCAGTGCATGGCGGCGATCGAGCGGGCGTCGGGCACGGCGATCATGCGGTCGATGACGGACGGCTGGAACGAGGGCTCCACGCGGGGGCGGCCGATGCCCTCGATGCGCGAGCCGGGCGCGGTGACCGAGGTGTCGCCGGAGATCCAGCTCGGGTAGAAGGCCGAGCCCTCCGGGTCGACGACGGCCAGGCGGGTGGCGTGGCGGCGGTAGCGGATGTAGCGGCCGATGGTGGAGGACGTGCCGCCGGTGCCGGCGCCCACCACGATCCACGCGGGCTCCGGATGGGGCTCCATGGACATCTGGGAATAGATGGACTCGGCGATGTTGTTGTTGCCACGCCAGTCGGTGGCCCGCTCCGCGTAGGTGAACTGGTCCATGAAATGGCCGCCGGTCTCGGCGGCCAGACGGTGAGATTCCTCATAGATCGCGCGCGGATCCGCCACGAGGTGACATTTCCCACCGTAGAACTCGATGAGGTGACACTTCTCCGGTGACGTGGACGCGGGCATGACCGCGCTGAACGGCAGGCCGAGCAGGCGGGCGAAGTACGCCTCGCTCACTGCCGTGGATCCGCTCGACGCCTCCACGATCGTCGTGGTGGGGCCTATCCAGCCGTTGGACAGGCCGTACAGGAAGAGAGACCGAGCAAGTCGATGTTTGAGTGAACCAGTGGGGTGCACCGACTCGTCTTTCAAGTAGAGGTTTACACCCCAGTGCGAGGGCAGCGGAAAGACGTGCAGATGTGTGTCGCAGCTACGGTTGGCGTCGGCCTCGACCTTGCGTATGGCCTCCGCCACCCAGCGGCGCGTCCCCGGGTCGTGACGGTCCACGAAACTCATGCCTATACGCTATCCCATGTGACTCTCGCCACTATTTCCCAAAAAATGGGCGGCTAGTGTTATGATAATGAGACTTGTCCGGCCGTGGACGTGATGACACACGCCGCGAGCAGATGGACGGAAACCCCCTCTGACCAAGGCGGATCTCTAACGCGTCCCTTACCTGGGACTTGCCATGATGGAATCCGCCCGCAGGCGGCTTGTGCCGGAACGGGGGATAGCGCAAGGGGGAATGAATTGATCACTATGACCGATGAGCAGCGTCAGGACTGGTTCGAGCGCGATGTCGTGCCCGTGACGTCGCAGCTGTTCGCCTCCGCCATGCGCCTGACCCGCAACGCCGCTGACGCGGAAGACCTGGTACAGGAGACGGTGGCGAAGGCGTACACGTCGTATCACCAGTTCCGGGAGGGCACGAACCTCAAGGCGTGGCTGCACCGGATCCTCACCAACAACTTCATCAACGACTACCGCAAGAAGCAGCGCTCGCCCAAGCTGTCGGCCGCCGAGGACATCGAGGACTGGCAGCTGCACGCGGCCGAGTCGCACAGCTCGACCGGTCTGCGCTCGGCCGAGACCGAGGCGCTCGACCGGCTGCCCGACAGTGTCGTCATGAACGCCCTGCGGGCGCTCCCCGAGGACTTCCGCGTGGCCGTCTACCTGGCGGACGTCGAGGGGTTCGCGTACAAGGAGATCGCCGAGCGCATGGGCACGCCCATCGGCACCGTCATGTCCCGCCTCCACCGGGGCCGCCGCCAGCTGCGCGGCATGCTGGAGGAGTACGCCCGCGAGGAGGGCGCCGTCCGGCTCCCCGCCCAGCGCGCGGCCTGAAACCCCGTCCCCTAGGACCTCATAGTGAGATGAAGGCGGACGCGTAGCGCGCCGCCTTCATTGCGCAGCTCGACGAGATCGCAGAGCTGTCGGCTGATCCAGAGCCCGTATCCCCGAGGGGATTCGGGCTCAGCAACCCCGAGGTCTCCACCCCTGAGACGACCGGCCCGGCCGCCTTGTGGTGCTGTGCGATCTCCCAAGCGGCTTGGCTATCGCTCACTCGTTCGATCGGCCGTTACTCTTACGGTCACCATGCCGGCGCGGCAACCGAATCTCCGAGGTTCTGGGTTCATGCCGGCCGCCCTGGCGTAGTCGCTGACGGTCCGGCGCAGCCGCCTCAGCTCGCGGGCGGTGAAGGGGATCGTCCGGGCGTCGTCGCCCGGCTCCGCAAGGGGCGCGCGGTCGCCGTTCAGCACCAGCTCGTGGGGCTCGACGAAGCGGGTGCTCGCCGACTCGCCGTCCGCGCCCAGCTGGGCTCGCAGATGACGAGGGTGCGGCGGCCGCGCGTGTACTCGTGGTAGGCCGCCAGAGTCCGGTACGGGTGGCCGTACCACGTGGTGGAGACGTCGATGCGCCCGGCGTCGGGGCCGAGGGCGTCTTTCAGCAAGGAGAGCTTGGCCGCGCACGTGATCACCAGCACGTGCCTGCCCTCTGCGAGGGCGGAGCGCACATGTGGAACGGCCAGGCGGAGAAACGCCTCATCTGAGTCGTACGGCACCGCGATATGCCGTAGCGACTCGCCATCGGAACGTGCCCGGCCAGGGCGCACGGGCGGAACGTAGCAAGCGCTAGAGGGGCTGCGCAACGGCTATCAACGCCACCGCCCCCAGCGCGCAGGCCACACCGGCCACCTGGATCGCCCGCAGCCGCTCGCCCAGCACCTGCCTGGCCAGCAGCAGGGTGCTCGCGGGATAGAGCGAGACCAGCACGGCGACCAGGCTGAGCAGGCCGTCCTGCTGGGCCAGCAGGTAGAGCACGTTCGCCGCCATGTCGAGCACGCCCGCCGCCACGATGATGTGCAGCGAGCCCGGGCCCGGTTTCAGCGTCCGCCGCGTGGCCAGGGCCAGCATCGCCACGACCGTCACCGAGGACAGTCTGGCGCCCACCAGCGGCCACAGGCCCGCCTCGTGCGGCGCCATGGCGAGCAGGATGAAGAAGCCGCCGAACCCGGCCCCGGCGGCCAGCGCGACCAGCACCGAAGTGACCGAGCCGCTCCGTTCGGCGGACTTGTCCTGGCTGACCAGCAGCACAGCGCCCAGCGCCAGGGCCACGCCCACCAGCGCCCAGAACGCGGGCCGCTCGCCTGTCGCCAGCCCGAACATCACAGGCAGCGCCGCGGAGGTGACGGCGGTCGTGGGGGCCACCACCGACATGACGCCCGTGGCCAGCGCCCGGTAGAACAGCACCAGACCGGCCGCGCCCGACAGGCCCGCCGCCAGGCCCCACGACAGGGCCGGCGTGCTGGCCGTGCCCGGGAGCAGCGGCAGCAGGCCGAGGATCAGCGCCAGGCCCGCGAGCTGCGACAACACGACGACGGACAGCACTTGAGAGCGCCGCGTGGCCAGGCCGCCGAAGAAGTCGGCCGTGCCGTACACGACCGCGCACGCGGCCGCCAGGATCACGGTCATCGGTAGCCCTCCGGTTCAACAGGTTGCACTCTTAGTACAACACAAAGAGTACAGTTCATTGCAAATGGAATTCACTAGACTGCACTGCGTGGAAGATCCGGATCTGATCAACCAGGCCATCGCCAACAACGTGCGCGCCCAGCGCTCGCACCGCGGGCTGACGCTGGACGCGCTGGCCGCCAGGTCTGGGGTGAGCAGGGGGATGCTCGTCCAGGTGGAGCAGGGCAGGACCAATCCCAGCGTCTCCACGCTCACCCGGATCGCCTCCGCCCTGGGCGTCACCGTGGCCAGGCTCGTCGAGGTCGCCGACGTGCCCACGGTGCGGATCGTGAGCAAGGCCGACGTGGTCACGTTCGACCAGGGAGATGTGCAGGCGCGGCTGCTGGTCGGCGCGGACGTGCCGATGATCCTGGAGCTGTGGGACTGGCGGCTGGCGCCCGGCGAGCACCACGACGGCGACGCCCACCCGCCGGGCACCCGCGAGATGCTGACCGTGCTGGACGGCGAGCTGACGCTCACCGTGTACGGCAAGAGCTATGTGATCGGGAAGGACGACGCGGTGCTCTTCACCGCCGACCGGCCCCATCGCTACGCGAACGGAGGTGAGGAGGACCTCAGATTCGTGATGGTGGTCGCGGAGCCGCAGGATACCCACGACCAATGACAGGCGCGGGACCCGAGGGCAAGCTTCTTGGAAACGCCATGGAAAAGGTTGGTCACACTCGGTAACCTGTGCGTCAAGTGAGGCTCGCGTGACAGGAGGTGTGCGATGGCGCTTTGTAAACAGGTCACCGGGCTGGGCGCGCAGGCAGCCGTGCGGGCGATCGCCCCCTGCGCCGGCCGGCACGCCACGAAGCTCGGCGCGGCGGGCGCTGCGCCGCCTCGTGAGGCGTGAACACACTGAGAGCAGGCTGCCGCCGGCCTCGGTCGATAGCAGTTGGCGATTACTCCCTGTCTTGGACGGCTGATGCCCGTTGCTGGGTACATCCCTGGTGTACGGCGGAGCGTCGGCAGGGGGTGGCGTGTGAGTGAGGCCCGAGCGGCGACGGAGAAGCTCCAAGTGGAGCTCCATGGTCTGGGCGTCACCAGCGCGTACGAGGTAGGCGATGGGGAGACCATCTCTGTGTGGATAGGCCTGGTAGTGCGGTATAGAGATGGTTTTTACCGTTGGCAGGAAGGGTCGGCGAAACGTCGGCATCTGGGTACGGATCCGGTTGGATGTGCCATACGCGTGGCGCGCCGTTGCAAGGAACTGCAGGCCGATATCCCACTCTGGTGGGACGACCTGGCCAGGGAATTGCGGGGGAAACCGGCCCAGGACTATCCGTAAGCCCCCGCGCGCGGCGTTTCGGGGGGAACCATGCGCGTATGGGCTCTGCCGCTGGCCCTGCTCGTTGTGGCGCTCTGCGTCACCTATTCGGTGGCGCGCCGCCGGCAGCCTGAGGCGCCGATCGTGCCCATCAGGCCGGCCGCCGTCAATCCCGAGGCACTGGCCAGACGACTGATGTCGATCCAGGGGGCCGGCTGGCCGCGCAGCCGTAAGTTCGACTGCTCGAAACTGAAGTGTGTGGCCCTGACCTTCGACGACGGGCCGGGCGACTACACCGACCGGCTGCTCGACATGCTGCACAAGGGTGACGTCAAGGTCACCTTTTTCGTCGTCGGGCAGATGGTGGCGGCCGACAAGGACGGCCGCATCATGCGCCGCATCGTGGACGAGGGCCACGAGCTCGGCAACCACTCATGGAGCCATCCATCGCTCACGGGGCTGTCACCCGAGGAGCTCAAACGGCAGCTCCAGCACACTGAGGACCTTGTGGAGAAGCTGACAGGGGTGCGGATGCGGGTGATGCGGCCGCCGTACGGGTCGACGAACCACGATGTCGCGGCGGAGACGCGCCGTGAGGGGCTGGCGCAGATCCTCTGGAGCGTGGACACGCTCGACTGGCTGAACCGCGTGCCTTCCCTCGTGGCCAAGCGGGCCGGCGAGGCCAAGCCCGGTTCGATCGTCCTCATGCACGACATCCACCGGACCACCGTGGAGGCCGTGCCTGCCCTGCTCGACATCCTCCAGAAGAAGGGCTATACGTTCGTCACGGTCTCGGAGCTGTACGGCAAGACGCCTTCACCTGGGCGGACGTACACCGAGCGCTGATGTCCGTCGTGCCCGTGGGGCGTGGCACCCTTGGGACATGGGTTTCAGCGGCTTCCCTGACGAGGCGTTCCTGTTCTACGAGGGGCTCGAGGCGGACAACTCGAAGACCTACTTCGCGCGGCACAAGCACCTCTATGAGGACGCGGTCCGGGAGCCGATGCTCGCGCTCACGGACGAGCTGGCCCCGGAGTTCGGGTCCGCGCACTCTTCCGGCCCTATCGGGACGTGCGCTTCTCCAAGGACAAGTCGCCGTACAAGACCCACCAGGGTGCCTTTGTGGACCTTCAGCCTGGGATCGGGCTTTACGTTGAGGTGAGCGCGGCAGGGCTGTTCACGGCGGGCGGCTTCTACACGCAGGCCACCGACCAGGTGGCCCGCTATCGGGCGGCCGTGGACGAGGACCTGTCGGGCAAGCCGCTGGAGTCGATCACGTCGGCGCTCGTGGCCCAGGATTACGCGCTGTACGGGGAGCGGCTCAAGACCAAACCGCGGGGCTTCACGGAGGACCACCCGCGCATCGAGCTGCTGCGGCACAAGTCGCTCTACGCGGGCATACAGTTCGAGCCGGAGCCTTGGGTGCACACGGCGGAGGTGCTCACGCGCGTGACGCACACGTGGCGCGCCTACGCCCCGCTGGTCGACTGGCTCTGCACCCACGTCCGCGGCAGCGAACTCCCCCGCCGCTGAGCCACCCGGGCCCCACCGGCCATCAGCCCCCGGGCACCTGTGGGGTTGCCCCGGGGGTGATGAACGGCCGGAAAATCTCAGGCGCGCTTGGCGCGGGCCGCGGCGCGACCGCGCGTGGCGGCGTCGAGCACGACCTTGCGGATGCGCACGGCATCAGGAGTGATCTCCACGCACTCGTCCTCGCGGATGAACTCCAGCGCCTGCTCCAGCGAGAGGACGCGCGGCGGGATCACCTTCTCCGTCTCCTCGCTGGTGGAGGAGCGCATGTTGGTGAGCTTCTTCTCCTTGGTGATGTTCACGTCCATGTCGTCGGACCGGGAGTTCTCGCCGATGATCATGCCTTCGTAGACCTCGGTCGTCGGCGAGACGAACAGGGTGCCGCGCTCCTGCAGGTTGAGCATCGCGAACGCCGTCACCGGGCCGGACCTGTCGGCCACCAGGGAGCCGTTGTTACGGGTGCGCAGCTCGCCGAACCAGGGCTCGTAGGAGTCGAACACGTGGTGCACCAGGCCGGTGCCGCGGGTCTCGGTGAGGAACTCCGTACGGAACCCGATCAGGCCGCGCGCCGGGACCACGAACTCCATCCGGATCCAGCCGGTGCCGTGGTTGGTCATGTGCTCCATGCGGCCCTTGCGCACGGCCAGGAGCTGGGTGATCGCGCCGAGGTATTCCTCCGGGCAGTCGACCGTGAGGCGCTCGACCGGCTCGTGCACCTTGCCGTCGACGGTCTTGGTGACCACCTGCGGCTTGCCCACGGTCAGCTCGTAGCCCTCGCGGCGCATCTGCTCGACCAGGATGGCCAGCGCCAGCTCGCCGCGGCCCTGGACCTCCCAGGAGTCGGGCCGGTCGGTGGGCAGCACGCGCAGCGACACGTTGCCGACCAGCTCCTTCTCGAGGCGGTCCTTCACCATGCGGGCGGTGACCTTCGAGCCCTTGACCTTGCCGACCAGGGGCGAGGTGTTGGTGCCGATGGTCATGGAGATGGCCGGCTCGTCCACCGTGATCAGCGACAGCGGGCGCGGGTCGTCGGGGTCGGCGAGCGTCTCGCCGATCATGATCTCGGGGATGCCGGCGATGGCGATGATGTCGCCGGGGCCCGCCTCCTCGGCCGGCTTGCGCTCCAGCGCCTCGGTCATGAGCAGCTCGGTCACCTTGACGCGCTGGATCGTGCCGTCGGTGCGGCACCAGGCCACCTGCTGGCCCTTGCGCATGACGCCCTGGTGGATCCGGCACAGCGCGATGCGGCCCAGGTAGGAGGAGGCGTCGAGGTTGGTGACGTGGGCCTGGAGCGGGGCGTTCGGGTCGTACGTCGGCGCCGGGATGGTCGACTTGATGATGTCGAACAGCGGCTCCAGGTCCGGCGAGTCGGGCATGCCGCCGTCTTCGGGGCGCTCCATGGAGGCCCGGCCCGCCTTGGCGGAGGCGTAGACGATCGGGAAGTCGATCTGCTCCTCCGTGGCGTCGAGGTCCATGAACAGCTCGTAGACCTCGTCCACGACTTCCTTGATGCGGGCGTCCGGGCGGTCGACCTTGTTGATGCAGAGGATGACCGGCATCTTCGCGGCCAGCGCCTTGCGCAGCACGAAGCGGGTCTGCGGCAGCGGCCCCTCGGAGGCGTCGACCAGCAGCACCACACCGTCGACCATCGACAGGCCGCGCTCGACCTCGCCGCCGAAGTCGGCGTGGCCGGGGGTGTCGATGATGTTGATGGTCATGCCGCCGTGCTGGACCGCGGTGTTCTTCGCGAGAATGGTGATGCCCTTCTCGCGCTCGAGGTCGTTGGAGTCCATGACGCGGTCGTCGACGTCCTGGTTC
The DNA here is from genome assembly GCF_040659615.1 of Nonomuraea sp. NPDC049784. Lineage (NCBI taxonomy): Bacteria > Bacillati > Actinomycetota > Actinomycetes > Streptosporangiales > Streptosporangiaceae > Nonomuraea > Nonomuraea sp. NPDC049784. The sequence continues at coordinate 5,833 of NZ_JBFAMX010000111.1, read as the reverse complement.
GCGCGGAAGGCCCCGGACTGCCAGAGCATGGCGTCGACCAACGTGGTCTTGCCATGGTCGACGTGCGCGATGATCGCGATGTTCCGCAGGTCGTCGCGGCTGTTCAAAGGCATGATGACGTCTCGCTCTATGTGAGGTGGGGTCGGCCGCGCGAAGTCGCGACTACATAAGTCTAGTTGATCCCCCCTAATGCCAGCGCGGCGCACGGCGAACGGCAGGGGGATGCTGGCCTACATACTGGGGACCCCCTTGTACGCATGGGAAACTTCACGTACATAGCGGGTTGCACAATTGTGCGCATGGCAAGCGTGGCCTGCGTCCCTAGATTGACGGCATGACGTGGACAGAGCTGGTCATGGCCGCGGCGCCGACTCAGGGGGATCAGCCGGCGGTCAGCGACGTCAGGACCGGCGAGGTGGTGTCATACTCCGCGTTCGTCAGACGCGTCACCCGTGCCGCGGCGGGCCTGCGCCTCCAGGGCCTGAAGCCGGGTGACCACGTCATCGTCAACGTCCCGCTCGGCGCGACGCTGCCCGTCGCGGTCCACGCCGTGGCCTGGGCGGGCGGGGTCGCGGTCCTCGCGGCCTCGGGGGCGGCCCGCTTCATGATCACGCAGCGCGATTACGACTCCGCCGTGGCGGAGGTCGAGCAGGTCTTCTCGTTCCAGCCGGTGGCGGGGGCGAAGCCGTTCAGCGAGTTGATCGGCGACCGCACCGTCGAGTTCGGCCCGTTGGCGGGCCCCGCGATCATCGACGGCGGGCGGACGTTCCGCCACGACACGCTGGCGGGCGACCTGCGTAAGCTCGCCTCCCGCCTGGTGATCGGCAAGGACGACGTCGTGATCAGCGCGGTGAGCGAGCCGTTCAAGGGCCTCAGGGTGGTCGATCTGGCGATGACGGCGGGCGCCCACGTCATCGTCGCCCACGAGCCGAGCCTGATCGGCTGCCGCGTGCTGGCCGCCGAGCGCCGGGCCACGATGGTCGTCGCGCCGTATGACCTGGCCAGACGGCTGCTCGGTGACCCCGTTCTGCGTGTCGTCGACGAAAGGGCGATCGTGAGCTCGCTCGGGCTGTGAAAAGTGCGACACTGTGGGAGAGTGTGATCCTTCAGCGACGCAGGGTGACCACATGCCAGAGCCCCCCAGGCAGCACAACCTTCCCGCTGAGCCCAACCGGTTCGTGGGCCGCGAGCGCGATCTCGATGACCTGCGCGGACTGTTCGGCGAGACCCGCGTGGTCACGCTGTGCGGGGTCGGAGGCATCGGCAAGACCCGGCTGGCGCTGCGTGTCGCCGCGAGGCTCGTGCCCGCGTACCCCGACGGCGTCTGGCTGGTAGAGCTGGCCAAGGTGCGCCGCCCGGAGCTGGTCGACCAGGAGGTCGGCCGCGTGCTCGGCGTGTGCGAGGAGGCGGGCCGCCCGGTGTTCGCCACCGTGGCCGACCGGCTGCGCGATCTGCGGTGCCTGCTGCTCCTCGACAACTGCGAGCATCTCATCGACAGGTGCGCCGAGGTGAGCGCGGCACTGATCGCGGCCTGCCCGCGGCTGAGCATCCTGGCCACCAGCAGGGAGCCGCTGCACATCGCCAGCGAGCTGATCTGGCGGGTGCCGCCGCTCGACCTGCCCGACACGGGCGGTCCCGACGCCGAGTCCGTGCAGCTCTTCATGGACCGGGCGGCGGCCGCCGGCACCAGGCTGGGCCCCGACAGCCTGCCCGACGTGGTGCGCCTGTGCCAGGCGCTCGACGGGCTTCCGCTCGCGCTGGAGCTGGCCGCGGCGCGCACGAGCCTGCTCAGTCCCGGGCAGATCGCCGACCGCATCGACGACCGCTTCTCGCTGCTCACCACCGGCGGCCGGACCGCTCCCGCCAGGCAGCGCACGCTGCTGGCGGCCGTCGAGTGGAGCTACGACCTGCTGTCCGAGAAGGAGCAGGTGCTGCTGCGCAGGCTGTCGGTGTTCCCCCGGGACTTCGACCTCGACCTCGCCGAGCAGATCTGCGCAGGGCGGCCGATCTCCGGGGCGGAGATCGTCGATCTGCTCGGAGGGCTGGTCGACAAGTCCCTGGTGCTGTGCGACGAGAGCCGCAGGCGCTACTGGCTGCTCGAGACCATCAAGCGGTACGCGGTCGAGCGCCTCCAGCAGGCCGGCGAGCGCGAAGTCCTGCGCGAGCGGCACCTTCACGTGCTCTGCGAGCTGCAGGAGCGCCACTTCATGACCGAGATGGTCGAGCAGGGCGTGTCGTGGGCGCGCCGGCTCGAGGCGCTGACCATGAGCAAGAGCCTCGTCGACGACCAGCGGGTGGCACTCGACTGGGCGGCCGAGTCCGGCAGCGTGCTGCTCGCCCTGCGCCTGTGTGCCAGCAGCACGGGCCTGCTGCCCATCTGCGGCAACCTGACGGAGATCGTCACCTGGGTCGAGCGGCTGCTCTCGCTCGACCTGACTCATGTGCCGCCCGAGCAGATCGCGCAGGCCAAGGCGTACCTCGCCTACGGCCTGGAGGCCAGAGACGAGCTGAGCCGCGCCCTGGAGCTGGCCGAGGAGAGCCTGGCCGGGATGTCGCCGTCCAACGCGTACGCCCGCTGCGTCATGCACAGCCTCATCGTCGTCGTACTGCTGCGCATGGGCAGGTCCGAGGACGCGGTGCACCACGCTGAAGAGGGCCTGACCCTGGCCACCCGCTCGGGCGACGCGTGGAACCAGGCGGCGGGGCTGGCCGGGCTGTCGGCGGTGGCGCTGACCCGCGGCCGGCTGCGCGAGGCGCAGCGGCTCGGCGAGGAGGCGCTCGCGCGGGCCCGTGAGCACGGCCATCGCTGGATCATGGCCAGGACCGCGACCCAGCTCGGCGCGGTGGCCGAGTTCCGCGGCGACCTGGTGACCGCCAAGGCCCAGTACGAGATGGCCGTCCCATGGCTGAGCGAGATGGGCAGCGACCTCGATCTGTCGCGCTGCCTGGCCAGGATGGGCAGGGTGGCGGCGTTGCTGAGCGAGTTCGCCACCGCGCGGGAGTGGCTGGGCGCCAGCCTCGCCCTGGGCAGGGAGACCGGGCAGCGGCAGGGTGTGGCCCGCTGTCTGGTGGGGCTGTCCGTGCTGGCGGAGTGCGAAGGCGATCTGGAGGGCGCCGTGCTGGCCGCCGGCGCGGCGGCAACGCTTCGCGAGTCGATCGGCCAGCAGTCGTCCACGATCAGGATCGAGGAGCTGCTCGGCCGGGCCCGCACCAAGCTGGGCGACGTACGCGCCACCTCGCTGTGGTCGCAGGGGCGGGCGATGAGCCCAGACGACGCCGCCCGCCGCGTGCTGGAGGGCGAGCGGATGACGCAGAGGATGCCCGTGGCGGCCGAGCCGGTCAAACACTCGCTGCTGACCGCACGTGAGCAGGAGATCGCCAGCCTGCTCACCCGGGGGCTGTCCAACCGGGCCATCGCGGCCGAGCTGGTGATCAGCCCCGCCACCGTCGCCCGGCACATCGCCAACATCATGGAGAAGCTCGGCTACACGTCGCGGGCGCAGATAGCGGTGTGGGCCGCCAAGCACCCGAGCCCTCCGGACTGACGATCCTCAGGGCGTCCCGGCGCTTCGGCGCGGGTGTGTAGGCGGCGGGCACGGCGAGTGTGTGATGGTGCAGGCGCTTCTGCATAAGGATCTGCATATTCCGCCCCATGTACGCACGAGACCCCCTCCCTACCGTGGGCCACATGGATGAGCGGATCGTCATGGTGGACTCGGGCACGGGCCTGAAGCTCACCGAGGAGCAGCTGGACGAGAGGTCCGCCGTCGCGACCGTCCAGCTGCGGCGCAGAGGTGTACGCGCGGGTGACGCCGTGCTCATCTGCCTGCCCGTCGGGCCCGACCTGCTGGTGGCGACCGACGCGGTGATCGCCGCGGGAGGCGTCGTCTGGCCGCTGCCCCCCGAGCTCGACGCGGGCGCCCTCAGGGACCGCATGCAGGCGAGCGGCGCCCGCGTGATGATCTCCGATGTGCCGCAGGCGCTCGACGCGGCGGACGAATCACGCGTAAGGGTCGTCATGAGCGTCGCGGACCTCGGCGCCCTGCATTCGTATCCAGACAGTAACGACTCTGCACGGAAAGTGACCGCATCAGACCCTGAAGCGGTGGAGACTATGCACCGGATGTGATCCTCCCGCGACCTGTTTGGGCCCCCACATGACCGCGCAAGTCCTGCACAATCTCCCCGCTGAGCCCAACCGTTTCGTCGGGCGCACCCGCGATCTGGCCGAGCTGGCGGCGCTGCTCCACGAAGAACGCGTCGTCACGCTGAGTGGCGTGGGCGGCATCGGCAAGACCCGCCTGGCCCTGCGCGTGGCGGCGCAGCAGTCGCACCATTTCGCCGACGGCGTGTGGCTGGTGGAGCTGGCCCGCATCGGCAACCCGGCGCTGATCGTCAGCGAGATGGCCGAGGTGCTCGGTGTACGCGACGAGGTGCCCGGGCGGCTGCTCGACGGCCTGCGCACGCGCCTGCGCGGAGCCGGCGCGCTGATCGTGCTGGACAACTGCGAGCACCTGGTCGATCGCTGCGCCGAGCTGGTGGCCGACCTGATCGCCGAGTGCCCGGAGCTGCGGTTCCTGCTCACCAGCCGCGAGCCGCTGCACATCCCCGGCGAGCTGATCTGGCGGGTGCCGCCGCTGGAGCTGCCGGATGAGCGGCATCCCGAGGCGGAGTCGGTGCTGCTGTTCGTGGAGCGGGCACACGCGGCCGGCGCGCGCGGGGTGACGGGCAGCATGGACGACGTCGTACGCCTGTGCCACGCGCTCGACGGCCTGCCGCTCGCGCTGGAGCTGGCGGCGGCGCGCACCAGCCTGCTCGGCCCCGGCCGCATCGCCGATCGCATCGCCGTTCGCAAGGGCGGCCGCTTCAGCCTCCTCACCACCGGCGACCGCACGGCCCCGGCCAGGCAGCGCACGCTCCTGGCCACCGTCGACTGGAGCCACGAACTGCTCCTGCCCAAGGAGCGCGTGCTGCTGCGCAGGTTGTCGGTCTTCGCCGGGCTGTTCGACCTGGGCCTGGCCGAGCGGGTGTGCGCCGACGGCGGCATCCTGCGCAAGATCGACCTGCTCGACCTGCTCGGCGGCCTGGTCGACAAGTCGCTGGTGCTCCACCACGCCGCCGGCCGCTACCGCCTGCTGGAGACCATCAAGCATTACGCCGCCGAGCGCCTGGACGAGGCCGGAGAGGCCGGGCGCCTGCGAGACAGGCACCTGAAGGTGATCTGCGAGGAGCTGGAGCGCGGCCACGACGCGGCCTCGCTCGACCGCAGGAAGCCGTGGCAGGAGCGGTTCGCGCACTTCACCGAGGGCCGTGCCCTCCTCGACGACGCCAGGAACGCGGTGGACTGGGCGGTGGAGAGCCGCGACCCGGCGTCCGGGCTGCGCCTCGCCCGCGTCGCGCTGGCGATGCTGGCCGCCCGCGGCGACCTGGGCGAGACCGCCGCCTGGCACGAGCGGCTGCTCGCGCTCGACCTGTCCGGCGTGCCCGCCGACGTGGTCGCGGTGGCCAAGGGCGCGCTGGCGTACGGGCTGGAGCTCGCCGACGAGCTGGCCGGCGCGGAGGAGCTCGTCGTGCGGAGCGTCGAGGAGCAGAAACGGCACCCGTACACGCATTGGCTGGGCATGACGTACGGCGTGGCGCTGACCGTGTTCTTCCGCACCGGGCAGAGCGAGAAGGCACGGCGTTACCTCGAGGAGCTGGAGGCGGCGGCCACCGCCCACGACGACCTGTTCAACCTGGCCACGGCCAGGATCGCCCAGCTCAACCTGGCGCTCTTCCGCGGCCGGCTGCACCAGGCCCAGCGCTACGGCGAGGAGGCGCTCGCCCTGGCCAG
>NZ_JBFAMX010000110.1:0-25755 GCF_040659615.1 Nonomuraea sp. NPDC049784 | reverse complement strand
GCGACCGCGACGAAGTACTCCAACTGCCTCAGTTCCATGACTGGAAATTCTAGTTCCTATGAGAACCATCTGTTGGACTTCTGGTCCGGGACCCGACACGGCGATCAGCACGTCGAGGTCGACGTCGCGGCCGATCACGGCGGCCTGGAGCAGGATCTGCTGCGCGCCCGAAGGCAGCCGCGAGATGCGCCGCCGCAGCACGTCGCGCACACCGGAAGGCACCCGCGAGAGCACCTGGGTCGCGCTGGCCCGATCGGCCGCGCCCTCGGCGTCGAGCAGGCGCACGGTCTCGCGGACGAAGAACGGGTTGCCGCCCGTGCGCTCGACGATCGACTCGACCGCGTCCTCGTCGATCTCGCGTACGCACGTCGCCTTGACCAGCTCGGCCACGGCCTTCGGGTCGAGCCCCGACAGGCCCACGCGCACCGGGCTCAGCCTGGCCAGCGCGGCCAGCACGTCGGACTGTCGGTCGTCCAGCTCGCTGTCCCTGCACGTCACCACCAGCAGCACCCGGCTGGTGGCCAGCAGGCTCGGCAGCGCGCGCAGCAGGGCGAGCGTCTGGTCGTCGGCCCAGTGGAGGTCTTCGAGCGTCAGCAGCACCGGTGCGCGGCGCGCGACCCCGGCCAGGTAGCCGCCGACCGCGCGGTGCAGCCGGAAGCCGCCGGACGCCTCGTCCTCGTCGGGGTCGGGGGCGGCGTCGTCGAGCAGCGGCGCGAGCAGCTGCGCGTATTCGCCTGCCCCGGTAGTGCCGGTGAGCGTGCGCAGGATCTCCACCCACGCCCAGCCCGGCGGGGTGGCGCTGGAGTCGGGGCACGCGCCGGACGCGGCGATCCAGCCGTCGGCGGCGAGCCTGCCCTCGAGCTGGCGCAGCAGCGTGGTCTTGCCCGCGCCCGCGACCCCGGTCACGATCGCGACCTGGAACCTGCCCGTGCGCGAGGCCGCCGTGGTCAGCCTGGCCAGTTCGGCGTCCCTGCCGACGAACGGCTCGGGCTCCAGCGGCGGTGGCTCGACGGCCACGGCCGGCCTGGGCGGCCAGGTGTCGGTGACCGGCGCGGCGGGTCGTGCGGGGCGCGCCGGGACGGCCAGGTCCAGCTCGGGCGACTGGGCCAGGATGTCGGACTCCAGCTTGCGCAGCGCGGGACCCGGGTCGATGCCCAGCTCGTCGGCCAGGATGTTCCTGGCCCTGCGCAGCGCGGCCAGCGCGTCGCCCTGCCGGCCGCACCGGTAGAGGCCGAGCGCCAGCAGCCGCCAGCCCTCCTCGCGCAGCGGGTGCTCGGTGGTCAGCGCCTCCAGGTCGGGCACGGTCTCGGCATGCAGGCCCAGCCGCAGCCCGGTGTCGGCGTGCCGCTCGCGTGTCACAAGACGTAGCTCCGCCAGGCGGTTGACCTCGGCCTCAGCCCACGACTGGTCGGCGAAGTCGGAGTAGGGGGTGCCGCGCCACAGGCCCAGAGCCTTCTCCAGGCGGCCGCGGGCGGACTGTGGATCGCCCTCTTCGAGATGCTCGCCCGCCGCGCGTACGAGCTGCTCGAACCTGAGCGCGTCGACCTGGTCGGAGGCCACCCGCAACGCGTAGCCGGACGCGACCGTCACCAGCAGGCGGTTGGGCCCACCGCGCGGGCGGCCGGGCTCCAGCACCCGCCGCAGGCGCGAGATGTAGACCTGCAGGCCCGACTGCGCGCCCTTTGCCGCGTCGTCGTCCCACAGATCGTAAAGAAGCGTGTCAACGGGCACGACCTGACCTCTGGCCACGAGAAGCCGGGCGAGGACGGCCCGCTGCCGCAACCCGCCGAGGTCGAGTTCGTCGTCGTGTTCGTACGCCTCGACTGGCCCCAGAACTCGGAACGCCACCATGTCAGCCGCCACGCTATGCGGGCCTATGAATCACGCACAAGGTCTTTGATGGGTTTGGGATTGTCACTACTGGGCCTTCGAGATCGCGGACGGGGGCTCCGCGCCGGCGTTCCGGCCGTTGCGCCTGCGCAGCAGTGCCCATGCGCCCAGTGCCAGGCCGCCGAACGGGATCTCGATAGTGTAAGTCCAGAAGCCGAAAAGCAGTGCGGTCGCGATCGCGGGAGTGGCCGGCACACCGAACGCCGAGATGAGCAAGGCGGCCACGCCGCTCTCCATGATCCCCGCTCCGCTGGGCGTGATCAGGGCGCTGGTCAGGACCCTGGACAGCGCGAAGACGGCGATCGACTCGGCCGGGCCGGGCCAGGCGCCGGTGGCGTACATGCAGGCCGCCATGATCGCCCACTGGAAGCCGAGGAAGAACACCATGCCGAGTGACAGCCCGAGCCAGCGGGTCCTGACGACGCCGGCGGTGTCGGCGCGCAGCTTGTGGAACGCCTCCGAGGCGTGGATCTTGAGCCGGAGCAGCCGGCTGATGCCGTCGAGCGCGCGGCCGAGCACGTCGGCGGCGCGCTCCCAGTAGAGGGCGACGGCCACGATCACGCAGAGCACGAGGATCGAGACGGCCCCTGTCCACCCGGCGTTGGCGACGGTCGTGTTAGGCGCCTTGCCCGCGGCCAGCAGCGCGATGATCCCGACGGCCGGCAGGATGAACCTGAACAACGTGTTCCAGATGCCGCTGACCAGCGTCATCACCACGATCGACCGGCTGGTGAACCCCCATCCCTTGGTCATCGCGAACGTCACCGCCACGCCGACCGCACCGCCGAACGGCAGCAGGTTGCTGACCGCGCTGCCCGCCGCGTTGATCGTGAGGCCCTGCAGGTTGTTGAGGCCGGGCAGGGAGTTGGTCAGCACGAACGTGTACGCCAGCAGGCTCAGCAGCCACAGCGCGCTCATCAGCGCGATCTCGCCGGCACCGAGCGTGCCGAAGACGGCGCCGATCTGGTGCCAGGAGACGGGCTTGCCGGTGAGTGTGTGCACGATCTGCGGCAGGAAGACCACGAGCAGCACGGCGAGCCCGAGCGACAGCACGGAGAGGGCGATCTGGAGCCACTTGTTCTTCATCGGGGTCCAGTCTGACGGGTCGCCGGACAGGCAACGTCCTCCGAAGGGATTATTTCGGCCACCGGTCGAAGGGATGAGTGAGCCGGGTGCCGGGCGGCAGGTCGCGGCGTACGTACCACTCGGTGCCGAAGACGAAGCGGTAGATCGGGCGTGGGACCTTCAGCATGACGGCGAGCGTGCGGTCGCTGTCGCCGCCGCTGGCCTGGGAGGCGTGCGCGGCCATGGACGCGCGTTTCTGCCTGGTGTATTTCCTGACGTTGACCCGGTGGGTGATCGTCTCGTTCGACGAGTAGGCGCTCTCGAACGTCCGTACGTCGAACTCCGGCGGGAACTTGTAGAACCGGCCCGCCAGCCGCAGCAGCCTGACCAGCGGATCCCGGTTGACCGTCGCCTCCAGGACGATCTCCGTGCCGGCGATCTTCGCTGCCCGCTTGCCCACCCGGTGCACCTGCACGTGGTCGGGATGCCCGTATCCGCCCGCCGGATCGTAGATCGCCAGCAGGTCGGCCTGCTCCTCCTGCAGGATCGCGGCCAGTGCCTTGGCCGCCGCCTCCGTGTCGGCGTCGATGAAGGCGTTGTCGGGCCGCTCTTCGGCGATGCCGCCCTTCGGGCTCAGCCCCGAGTCGCCGTAGCCGAGGCACTCCACACGCGCGCAGCCGAGCAGCGCCGCCGACTTGTAGAGCTCCTTGAGCCTGGTTTCGCCGAGCGCCTCGCCCGGCTCCATATCGGCCAGCCCGCGCTCGCCCGCGGTGGCCACCACGAGCACCACGCGGTGTCCCTCGGCCGCGAGCATCGCCATGGTGCCCGCCGTCAGCAGGGCCTCGTCGTCGGGATGGGCGTGGAAGAACACAGCGGTACGTGGAGGCACACGCCCAGATTAGTCTGGGAGGGGTGCGGATCTTTCACGTGAGTGACTGTTACCTGCCGCGACTCGGCGGGATCGAGGTCCAGGTGGCCGATCTCGTGCGGATGCAGGGGGAGGCTGGACACGACGTTTCCGTGGCCACGGCGACCAGGGGAGAGGCGCTGCCCGGCGTCCACAGGATCGTCGCCAGGATGCCGTTCGACCTGCCGGTGCATCCGTTCGGCGTGGGGCATCTCACGCGCCGCATCACCTCCCTGCGCCCCGACGTGGTGCACGTCCACACGGGTGCGGTCTCGCCGTTCGCCTGGATGGGCGTGCGGGCCGCGGCGCGGGCCGGGGTGCCGTGCGTGGTGACCGTGCACAGCATGTGGGATCCGGCCACGCGGATGGTCTACCGGCTGCTGCGGCTGGCGTTCGGCTGGCAGCGGTGGCGGCTGGTGGCGACCACGGTCAGCAACGCGGCCGCGGGGCCGATCCGCGCCGTGGCCGGGCCCGAGGTGCCGGTCCGGGTGGTCTCCAACGGCCTCGACTTGTCGGGCTGGGCGCCTCCTCCGGGGATCCCCGACCGCCGTGAGGAGGTGCACATCGTGGCGGTGGGCCGGCTGGCGCCGCGCAAGCAGCCCGTGCGCCTGCTGAGGCTGCTCCAGGCGGCGAGGGCGCGGGTGCCCGCCCGGATCCCCATGCGCGCCACGATCGTCGGCGACGGCCCCGCCCGCGGTCAGATGGAACGTTTTCTCGCCAGGCAAGGCATGGCCGAGTGGGTCTCCCTGCCGGGCCGCTACACCCGGGAGCAGATCGCGAAGGTGCTGGAGTCCGCGGACGTGTTCGTGGCGCCCGCGCCGCGCGAGTCGTTCGGCATCGCGGCGCTCGAGGCACGGGCCGCGGGTCTGCCCGTGGTGGCCAGGGCGCAGAGCGGGGTCGCCGACTTCGTCAGGAACGGCACGGAAGGGCTGCTCGGCCGCACGCTCGGCGACCTGGCCCGCGCGGTGGCGCGCCTGTGCACCGACTCCGGGCTGCGCGAGTCGATCGCCGCGCACAACCGCGCGACGGCCCCGGCCGCGGGCTCGTGGCCTACGGTTCTGGCGGGGTTCGAGCTGGCCTACGAGGAGGCGGTTCAGTCGCGGCGCAGCACCACGTAGCCGTCGCGCTCGAAGACCTTCGCGTACCCGTCGGCCTCCAGCTCGGCGACCGTGGCGAGCTGCTCGTCGGGGGAGCCGAAGGGGAACTCCCAGCGTGAGGTGTCGGCCACCACCCACGGAGCGCCGTGCGACTTGGCCGTCCACAGCAGGACGGTGGTCCTGGACGTCAGGGCGGGACCGAGGGAGTTGACCGCCTCGACGGTGACCCCGGAGGGCACCTTGCTCGCGGCCTCCGCGGCGGCGGCCGCCTTGGGCTCCTTGTAGAAGGCCGGATGGTAGAGCTGGTCCAGCGAGAACTTGGGCACCAGGGTGAGCGCGACCACGCAGGCCGCCGCCGACCAGGCCAGCTTGAGCGAGGCGTGCTCATGCTCGTCGGAGCGCTTCAGCCGGCGCAGCAGCCTGGCCAGCCCGTCCACGCCCGCGCAGAAGAGGATGATCACCGTGAAGGCGCTGTACTGGAAGTCGGCCTGCCACCACAGCGACCGGTCGGACAGCATGCGTTCGAGCACGTGCGGCAGCGCCATCAATGACAGCGGCGAGAGCAGGCACAGCATCAACGTCGGCCAGGCCAGCAGGAGCAGCGTGTCGACCTTGGCCTCCTCGCTGAACGGCAGCAGGAGCGCGGCGAGGGGGTCGCGGACGATCCCCAGGATCGCGCCGGGAAGGTCGTTGCCGAGGTGCCCGTAGGCCCAGTAGTCCGTGGCGTCGCCCCCGAAGACCGAGGTCACCAGGCCGCGGGCGAGCAGCAGGCCGCCGAGGCCGAACATCACGCAGAGCACGCCGCGCCACCGGTCGCCCAGGACGATCAGGCATAACCCCACCCCGGCCACCATGAGCCCCATGTCCTCCTTGACCAGGAGGAGTCCGAGCATCGCCAGGAACGCCGACAACGTCCTGCCGGCGTGGTAGCGCTCGATCATGATCGCGGTGAGCAGCGGGACGAACATCACCTCGTGCACGTCGAACGCGACCGCCTGCGCCACGGGCCACGACAGCGCGTACGCCACGGAGACCAGGTAGGCGGGCGCGACGCCCAGCACGCGCCTGGTGTAGCGCCACAGGAAAGGGATCGCCGCGGCGAACAGCACCGCCTGCGCCACGATCAGCGTCTCCGGCCCGTCGTGGATCCAGTAGAACGGCGACAGCAACGCATAGATCGGCGAGAAGTGGTCGGCGAGCTGGACGTAGTCCATGCCCCGGTCGGAGAACATGCCGCGCACCGGGATGTACGGCGGGTGGAAGGCGGCGTAGTTACGCACAGCCTGATCCACGATCACCAGGTCGAACGTGGTGGCCCGGAACGTGGTCAGCTTGACCAGCCCCAGCACGGCATAGGCCACTGCGGAGACGAGCGCCAGAGCGCTCACTCGCACGCGGTGGCCGGAGAGCCGGGTTCTCCACAAGGCGGCGGACGCCCCCGTTCGCACCGCCAGAGTCTCACCCGTCACAGGCAGCAAGACTAGAACGAATCCACCTCAACATGGCGCGGCCGCCGTGCCGTCCTGCCCCCCACAGGCGGAACGGCGACCGCGGGCCCAACGTCAGGAGCAGGCAGCCGTGATCTTGCTCGTGAAGCCGTTCATCTTGCCGCTGAACTCGGCCACGCTGCTCAGGTCGCCCTTCTCCATGGTCTCGAACCCGGCGGCCAGGTCGTTCAGCGCGGCGGCGACGTCGCCGTCGTACTTGCCCGCGAGCTCCTTGGTCTTGTCCGCCGCGGTCTTCGAGGCCTTCCCGAGGGCCTCCTTGTCCGTGGCGCTGCTCGCCATCGCGGAGCTCCACTCGCTTGCGATCTTGCTGGCCTCGCTGGCGGCCGTGTTGCAGTCAACGGCCTGGCCGATGGCACCGCAGGCGGTGGTGAGGACGGCAAGGGTCAGCGTCGCGGCCGCGACGGCCAGACGACGACGAGGGGGAGTCATTTCCATGCCCTTCGTAGGTTTAACGAACGAAGGGAACATTATGGATCAGTCCTTGACCGTCACTTGCACCCCACTAACACCATGCGTATCAAGCCGGTGTAAAGCCGTGCAGGGCGGGCGGCTACCTCTTGACATCCTCGTGAAAGCCGACTGACGATGTCGCATATAGAGCAACTCGGTGCGTAATACGCAACAGAGGGGTGCCGGTTGACCAGCTTGATGCCCACGCTTCCCGGCCGCTCGTACACCGACCCCGAGGTGTTCGCCGAGGAGCAGGCCAAGATCTTCGAGAGCCTCTGGTTCTGCGCGGTCAGGGGCGAGGACGTGCCGAGGCCGGGCGCGTTCAGGACGGTCCAGGTCGGCGGGGAGAGCGTGATCGTGGTACGCGGCCGGGACGATCGGCTGCGCGCCTTCCTCAACGTCTGCAGGCACCGCGGCGCCCGCCTCTGCCTTGAGCCGGAGGGCGAGGTCAGGAGGACGATCAGGTGCGCGTACCACGCCTGGTCCTACGACCTCGACGGCCGCCTGGCCGCCGCCCCGAACCTGGCGAAGATGCCCGACATCGACCGTGTCGAATACGGACTGGTGCCCGTGCACCTGCGCGAATGGCTGGGGTACGCGTGGGTGTGCCTGGCCGCGGAGCCGCCCTCGTTCGAGGAGACGGTGACGTACGCGGCCATCGAACGGCTCGGGGACCCGGCCGCCATCGAGCGTTACCACGTGGACAAGCTCGCGCTCGGCCGCAGGATCGTCTACGACGTCAAGGCCAACTGGAAGCTCATCGTCGAGAACTTCATGGAGTGCTACCACTGCGCCACCATCCACCCCGAGCTGGTCGCCGTGCTGCCGGAGTTCGCGGGCGGCTACGCGGCGCAGTACTACGTGGGTCACGGCGCGGAGTTCGCCGAGCGGATCGAGGGGTTCACCGTGGACGGCAGCCCCGGGTTCGGCAAGCTGCCGGACGTGTCACAGGACCAGGACCGCCGCTACTACGCGATCACCGTCAAGCCGCAGGTGTTCGTCAACCTCGTGCCCGATCACGTGATCCTGCACCGCATGTTCCCGTTGGCGGTGGACAGGACCGTGGTCGAGTGCGACTGGCTCTACCACCCTGACGTGGTGGCCTCCGGCGCCGACCTGTCGCTGTCGGTCGAGCTGTTCCACCGCGTCAACGAGCAGGACTTCGACGCCTGCGAGCGGACCCAGCCCGGGATGTCGTCACGCGCGTACCGCGAGGGCGGGGTGCTCGTGCCCAGCGAGCACCACATCTCGCTCTTCCATCAGTGGGTGAACCAGCGCCTGCGCGGATAGCGCACTATGAGCCCGCCGTACTTCGTCCTGCCGCTGACCACGACGTAGAGGGCACCCGGGTGAGGTCTGCTCGGCACGTTGGAGGTCGTGGTGTGGCCCCAGTCGCTGCGGAACGCGTCGACGTTCGCCACCCCGCCCTCCGGCAGGATGATCTTGGCGGAGCCGTACGTGAGGTCGAGTTCGATGTCCACGACTGGATGGGTGACGACGGCTTCGGAGAGGTCCAGCTCGACGCTGCCGTACTTGGAGATCGCCCGCAGCCGCCGGGGGACGGCCCAGTCGCCGGAGCGCTTGATGTGGCCGTTCTTGGACTCCAGCTCGACCACGTCTTCGACATGCGGCTGCTCGACGGGAAGATCGTCGATCAGGCCCAGCAGGTCGCCGTAGGTCTTCGCGGTCAGGGCGATCTCGAGGCGGTCTTCGAGCTCCAGCTGGGTGAGGCGGCCCTCGCTGAACGCGCGCTGCAGTTGCTGCGCGGTCCGCTCCCGGTCATCGTCGGAGACCCGCATCTGCAATTCCGACATGTCCCTGAGCATAGGTTCGCATCGCTCAGAACGGGAGGCGTCGGCCGGACGGGGTGCGCAGATCCAGAGGGAGTAACCTGCTGGCGGGGCGGGGACGGCGGATGAGTTGGATTCTGCTCTTCACACATATTTAGGTACCCAACGGATTGTCTTGAAGTCATCAACCTTGGGTAGCGTGAAGTCTGATGTTGGCGGAACCATTCGTGCATCCGGCGCTCTTCTACCGGGGCGACCGGGAATACGTGGCTGCCACCACCGCGTTCGTCCGCGCCGGACTGGCTCTCGGTGAGCCTGTCGCGGTCGCCGTCCCCGCCGCGAACCTGGCGCTCATCGAGGCTGCGCTGGGGGGCGACGCCAAGTCGGTGCTCCTGCTCGACATGCAGGAGGCCGGGCGCAACCCGGGGCGGATCATCCCCGCCGTGCTGCGCGACTTCGCCGACCGGCATCCCGGTGGTCACGTCCGGATCATCGGCGAGCCGATCTGGGCCGGGCGCACCGACACCGAATACGGGGCCGCGGCGCAGCACGAGGCGCTGATCAACTGGTCGTTCGCGGGGCGGCGGGTCACGATCCTCTGCCCGTACGACGCCGTGCGGCTGGCGCCCGGGGTCATCGATGAGGCGGCGCGCACCCATCCCGTGCTGCGCGACGCCACTCGGGAGTGGCCCAGCGCCGACTACGCGCCCGAGCTGGTGGTCTCGGGGCACAACCTGGCGCTGGGGGAGCCGGCCGAGTTCGTGTCCCTGCGCTTCGACCGCACCAACCTGTCGGCGGCCCGCGGGCTGGCCGCGCGGCGGGCCGCCGAGGTGGGGTTCTCCGGCGACCGGCTCGACGACATCCGGCTGACGGTGGCCGAGCTGGGCGCCAACAGCCTCGACCACGGGGGCGGCTCGGGGACGATCCGGGTGTGGACCGAGGGCGGGCGGCTGGTGTGCGAGGTCAGCGACTCGGGGCACATCACCGACCCGCTGGCGGGGCGCCGGCCCGTTGATCCCCGTCACTCGGGCTCGCGTGGGCTGCTGATCGTGAACCTCCTCAGCGACCTCGTACGCATCCACACCCGCGCGGGGGAGACCGCCATCCGCGTCTACTTCGACATCCCCAAGTAAGGCCGACCCGGGTCGCCGGCCGACGAGGTTCCCGCCCAGCCGGCCCGCCCGGCTACCCGCCCCCTCTAACCCGCGCCGTACTTCGGCTGGGGTCCCTTGGAGGGGGACGCAGGGCCGTGACGGCGCGGGCGGTGGGGTGTGAGCGCGGCGGAGGATTATGCCTCGATTTCCGACATGTCCGGGTAGCGGGTGCCGGTGACGGCGTCGGTGGGGATGGCGCGGGTCAGGGCGTCGAGCTGGCCGGCCGTCAGCGTGATGTCGGCCGCCGCGGCGTTCTCCTCCAGGTACTTCAGCCGCTTCGTCCCCGGAATCGGCACGACGTCGTCCCCCTGGGCCAGCACCCAGGCCAGGGCGAGCTGCGCGGGGGTGATCCCGGCCGCGTCGGCGATCTTCCGTACCTCCGTCACCAGCGCCGCGTTGCGCTCGCCGCCCTCGCCCGAGATGCGCGGCATCCACCGGCGGACGTCGTCCTCGGGCAGCTCATCGACCGGCGGCAGCGCGCCGGACAGGAGGCCGCGGCTGATCGGCGAGTACGCCACCAGCGCCACGCCCAGCTCCCTGGCCGCGGGCAGGATCTCCGCCTCCAGCCCCCTGGTGAACAGCGAGTACTCGCTCTGCAGGGCCGCGATCGGGTGCACGGCGGACGCCTGGCGCAGCGTGTCCGCGCTCACCTCCGACAGCCCGAGGTGGCCTACCTTGCCCTGCTCGACCAGTTCGGCCATCGCGCCGACCGATTCCTCGACGGGCACGTCCCTGTTGCGCCGGTGCATGTAGTAGAGGTCGATGTGGTCCACACCGAGGCGCTGGAGCGAGGCGTCGCAGGCCGCCCTGATGTACTCGGGGCTGTTCTCGATCGAGCGCGCGCCGCCGCCGCGCTTGACGCCGAACTTGGTGGCCAGCACGACCTCGTCCCGCCGGTCCTTGATGGCCCGGCCGACGAGCTCCTCGTTGGCGCCGAGTCCGTACGTGTCGGCCGTGTCCAGAAAGTCGACGCCCAGGTCGAGGGCGCGGTGGATGACGGCGATCGACTCCTTCTCGTCGCCCGGGCCGTAGAAGTCGGACATGCCCATGCAGCCGAGGCCCAGCGCCGAGACCTGGGGGCCGCCGTTTCCGAGTGTGCGCTTGTTCATGCCAGTTCCTTGTAACGGTCGATCTTGTCGTCCAGCACCTTCAGGTCCTGGGTCAGCTCGGCGATCCTCGACCTGACGCCCTCGCGGTGCAGCTCAAGCAGCTCCCGGCGCTCGTCGGCGGTGTGCTCGCCCATGCGCCGCAGCTCGGCGTACCGGCACATGTCGGCGATCGACATGCCGGTGGTCCGCAGCTTGGTGAGGAACTCGAGCCACTGCAGGTCCTGCTCCGCGTAGTCGCGGTGCCCGCTGTGGTCGCGGCCCACGGAGTGGATGAGCCCGATGCGCTCGTAGTAGCGCAGCGTGTGGGCGCTCAGTCCCGACCGCTGGGCGGCCTCCTGGATCGTCATACATTCAGGTTCGCCCTTCGAGTGCGCTCTAAGTCAAATCGGGGTCGTGCACCCCGTACGCACCCTGAGGGGGGAGTCCCTACCCAGGGGTGCGTTCGCGCAGGTTGCCGGGGCATCCCAGGGGTTGTTCCGACCAAGGTATTAGGGGATCGATCAGGGCCGTTTCGGGTCCATCTCCGATACTCCGCGAGCGCGCATTCCCCGAGTTTTGAGGGCATGAAGGGATTGCTTGTCAGCGGATTCGCGGCCATCGGCACCGGGAGCGGCGCCATGCTCACTTTGCACGCCGAATCGAATCTCGACCCGTTGCACAGCGTCATCAGCGAGTACGCCTTCCAGGCGACCGGCTGGTTGCTGCCCGCCTCGCTGACGTTGTTCGCGGTGGGCTCCGCGTTGATCGCCGAGGCGCTGCGCCGGGCCGGGATGAGCCGCTGGGTCGTCGCGCTGCTGCTGGCGTGGGGGGCGAGCATGTTCCTGATCGGCGCCTTTCCCACCGACCGACCGGGCGTGCCGCTGTCGTTGTCCGGAGGCATCCACCGGTACGCCGCGTTCGCCGCGTTCCTGGTGATGCCCGCGGCGGGGATGCTGCTGGCCAAGGCGAAGATCCGGTACGCCAGGGCGGTGCGGATCCTCAGCGGGGTGGCCCTCGGTGCGCTGCTGCTGGTCGTGGTCCCGTACGTGGTGCGGATGTTCGGCATCCCGCTGACCAACGATGACATCCCGGCGGGGCTGACCCAGCGGGTGGTGGTCGTCACCGAGCTGGGCGTGCTGGCGCTGGCCGGGCTGTCGATGCTGACGCCGTTGGCTCAGCGCTCCCAGGGCGGCTCTTCGCCCATCTTGGCGTAGTAGCGCGCCAGGTGCTCCTTGACGGGTTCGATGTCCTTCTTCGGCAGATCGATCCCGCCCCGGGCCCCCTGCACGACCGCGGCCGCTGCGAACACGGCCCGCGGCACCGCCTTCGGCTCCCCGTCCACGACGTCGGCGATCGGCAGCTTGTACGCGCCGAACTCGTCGGCGTCGTCCGCGTCGTACCAGACGAAGGCCTGGCGGTATTTCGCGTTCGGCCCGTCTTCGGCGCCGGCCCACTTGCGTATCCGCTTCTCCGCCTCGTCGCCGTCCCACTCGCGGTCGCGCTCGGCGAGGGGCAGGTCCTGGAATCGCGTCACGGTCATGAATGGCGGCATACCCCTGACACAGGCGTGAAACGAGCTGTGCGGGAAAGAGGTAGGCCCTGACCTCGTAAAGGAGTAGGTGGAATGACGATCTTGATTGCGTACGACGGTTCGGACGACGCCAAGGCGGCGATCGCCTTCGCGGGGGAGATCATGCGGGGCGAGTCCGCGGTCGTGCTGACGGTGTGGGAGCGGATGGCGATGACCTCCGCCAGGGCCTCCGTCGGGCTCATGATGACGGTCGACCAACTGGGCGAGGAGGACAAGGCGATCGAGGAGGCGATGGTGGAGCTCGCCCAGCGCGGCGCGAACCTGGCACGCGACGCCGGGCTGGACGCCATCCCGCGGTGCGACGTGGACTCCCTGGCCGTCTGGTCGACCATCGTCGACGTGGCGAACGAGATCGACGCCAAGCTCATCGTGACCGGGACCCGGGGCCTGGGCGGGGTGCGCTCGCTGCTGCTCGGCAGCACATCCGACCGGGTGCTGCACCACGCGCGCCGGCCGGTGCTGGTGGTGCCCGCCCCTGAGAACAGCACGTGACGAGGGCTACCGCGACAAACGTTCACCCGGGCGTTGGGGTGGATTGTCGGTGGGGTGCGGCAGAGTAGGAGCCTCCTGAGGTGGGGGAGGAGGCGGAGACGTGCCCGAGGAGCTCTCGCGACGGCTGGGGACCACCGACGCGGTCGTCGTGGGCCTGAGCGCGATGATCGGCGCGGGCGTGTTCGCCGCCCTCGCGCCCGCCGCGGACGCCGCGGGCAGATGGCTGCTCCTCGCGCTCGCGCTCGCCGCCGTCGTGGCCTACTGCAACGCCACCTCCTCGGCCCGGCTGGCCGCTCTCTACCCGGAGTCCGGCGGCACCTACGTCTACGGCAGGCGGCGGCTCGGCCCGCTGTGGGGCTACCTGGCGGGCTGGGGTTTCACGATCGGCAAGACCGCCTCGTGCGCGGCGATGGCCCTCACGTTCGGCGCGTACATCGCGCCTGACCTGGCGCGGCCCCTGGCCGTCGGCGCGGTCGCCGCGCTGACCTTACTCAGCGTCTACGGCGTGCGGCGCTCGGCCGGGGTCGCCAGGGTGATCGTGGTGTTCGTGCTGGCCGTGCTCGCCGCGGTGGTGGTCGCGGGCCTGTTCGGCGACGACACGGTCACGTTCGGCTGGTTCTCCTACACGCCGCTCGCCGAGTCTCGGTCCCTCGATGCCTGGTACGGCTCCGCACCGTCCCCACCCGGTCAGGAGGGCGCCGACGTGTGGGGCGTGTTGCAGGCGGCCGGGCTGCTGTTCTTCGCGTTCGCCGGTTATGCCAGGATCGCCACCCTCGGCGAGGAGGTGCGTGACCCGGCCCGCACGATCCCCCGGGCGGTCGGCATCGCGCTGGGCATCACGTTCGTCGTCTACACGCTGGTCGCGATGGCCGCGCTGCGCGCGCTCGGGCCGTGGTTGCTGGCCAGGTCCCCGGCGCCGCTGGCCGAGGTCGTCAGGGAGGCAGGGGCCGCGTGGCTGGTGCCGGTGGTGGGGGTCGGCGCCGCCGCGGCGGCGCTGGGTGCGCTGCTGGCGCTGCTGCTCGGCGTCTCACGCACCGTGCTGGCCATGGCGCGCGAGCGTGACCTGCCGGGCGTGCTGGCCGCCGTGGACCCGGTGCGTCAGGTGCCACGGCGGGCCGAGCTGGCGGTCGGGGGCGCGGTGATCGTGCTGCTGCTGGTCGCCGACCTGAGGGAGGCGATCGGGTTCTCGTCGTTCGGCGTGCTGGTCTACTACGGCATCGCCAACGCGTGCGCGCTCACGCTCCGCCCCGACGAGGGCGCGCCGCCGAGGCCGGTCCCCGCGCTCGGGCTGGCGCTGTGCGCGCTGCTGGCGGCGACCCTCCCCTTGACGTCGGTGCTCGCCGGGCTGGCGGTCTTCGCGGCCGGCCTGGCCGTGTGGCTGGTACGCCGCCGCACCGGCCGCACGGGCGCAGGCTGACGCGCTCCCACGGCCGCTCGTCGCGGCGCGCTGCGGGCAATCCGGTGGCTTGGGCCGCCCGAAGGCCGCTAGCATGAGCGGCATGACGACGTGCCTGGTGATGATGGCCCCCTAGGGGGTTTCACCGGCGACGTCTTGTTGAGGCCCTGCGACCCGGGGCCTCTCGTCGTGTTCGGGGCCCCTTTGGAGGCAACCGATGTACATCACGACGACCATCCCCTACGTCAACGCCCGCCCCCACCTCGGGCACGCCCTGGAGCTGGTGCAGGCCGACGTGCTGGCCAGGCATCATCGGCGGCGGGGCGAGCCGGTGCGGTTCCAGACGGGCACCGACGACAACTCGCTGAAGAACGTGCTGGCCGCCGAGGCCGAGGGCGTGCCGGTGCGGGAGCTGGTGGACCGGAACGCGGCCGCGTTCGAGGGTTTGCGGGGACCACTGGACCTGTCGTTCGACTCGTTCATCCGGACGAGCGCCCACGCCGGGCACCGCGCCGGGGTCGAGCGGATCTGGGAGGCCACGAGGCACGACCTCTACCAGCGGCATTACGAGGGGCTCTACTGCGTGGGCTGCGAGCAGTTCTACCCGGAAGGCCCCTGTCCCGACGGACATGAGGCGCCGTTGCAGCACGTGTCCGAGGAGAACTGGTTCTTCCGCCTCTCCCGATACCAGGACGTCCTGAGCGAGCTCATCCGCTCAGGACGGCTCAGGATCGAGCCCGTCGCGCGGCGGAACGAGGTGCTGGCGTTCATCGAGGCGGGGCTGGACGACATCAGCATCTCGCGGTCCGCCGCCCGGGCCCGCGGGTGGGGCATCCCGGTGCCCGGCGACCCGAGCCAGGTGGTCTACGTGTGGTGGGACGCGCTGGCGAACTACATCACCGCGCTCGAAGGCGATGACTACGGCCGCTGGTGGGTCTCCGAGCCGCGCAAGGTGCACCTGATGGGCAAAGGGGTGATCCGGTTCCACGCGGTGTACTGGCCCGCGATGCTCCTGTCCGCGGGCGAGCCGCTGCCCACGGGGATCTTCGTGCACGACTACCTCACGGTGAAGGGCCGGAAGATCAGCAAGTCGGCGGGCAACGCGGCCGATCCCCTGGCGCTCGTCGACGCGTACGGGGTCGATGCCGTGCGGTGGTGGCTGCTGCGCGAGGTGCCGCGGGTGGGCGACGCCGACTTCACCGAGGAGCGGCTGATCGCCAGGGCCGACGAGGACCTGGCCAACGGACTGGGGAACCTGGTCAACCGGGTCGTCACCATGGTCCACCGCTTCCTGGACGGCCACGTGCCCCCTGCAGGGGAGGCGCTCGTCGAGGTGCCGGTGGACGAGGCGCTGGAGGCGTTCGACTTCCGGCGGGCGGCGATGGCCGTGTGGGCGATCGTCGAGGAGGCCAACAAGTACGTCGAGCGCACCCAGCCGTGGCGGCAGACGCGGGCCCAGCAGGAGGTCTCGCTCGGGACGCTGGTGCACGCGTGCCGTGAGCTGGCCGTACAGCTCGAGCCCTTCCTGCCGACCGCGGCGGCGCGTGTGGCCGCGGCGGTGGACGGTGAGCGGCTGCCCGGGCCGGAGCCGCTGTTCCGGCGGCTTGCCCGGGCCGGGGCAGGTGGTTGACGGGGGTCGTGGACGAGCTTAGGTTGAGCGCCGACAGACCAGCCGGTATGGAGGCGCGCATGCCCACCGTCGAAACAGTTCGCGGACCCATAGACGTTGACCGGCTCGGGCAGACGCTCATGCACGAGCACGTGTTCGTCCTCTCCACCGAGCACCTGGACAACTACGGCAAAGGTGCTTGGTGGGACGAGGAGTACCGGGTGGCGGACGCGGTCGCCAAGCTCAACGCGGTGGTCGCGAAGGGCGTGCGGACGATCGTCGACCCGACGGTGTGGGGCCTCGGCCGGTACATCCCGCGCATCCAGCGCATCGCCGGGCAGGTGCCCAGCCTGAACATCATCGTCGCCACCGGCATCTACGCCTTCGAGGAACTGCCCCACCAGTACGAGCACCGCGGCCCCGGCCTGTTCCTCGACATGCCGGACCCGATGATCGACGACTTCGTACGCGATCTCACCGAGGGCATCGCCGACACCGGCGTGAAGGCCGCGCTCCTGAAGTGCGTGGTCGAGCAGAAGGGCCTGACGCCCGGCGTCGAGCGCATCTGCCGGGCCGTCGCGCAGGCGCACGTGCGCACCGGAGCGCCGATCACCGTCCACACGAACGCCTTCACGCAGAGCGGCCTGCTCGCGCTCGACCTGTTCGCCAAAGAGGGCGTCGACCTGGCGAAGGTGATCGTCGGGCACGCGGGCGACAGCAACGACCTCGACTACCTCATGCGCATGGCCGACACCGGTGCGACGCTGGGGATGGACCGGTTCGGCCTGGACGCCTACAACCCGACCACACAGCGCGTGGCCACGGTCGCGGCGCTCTGCCAGCGCGGATACGCCGACCGCATGGTCCTCAGCCACGACACCGCCTGCTTCATGGACTACTTCGGCGGTGCCTGGGACGAGGCCCGCTCAACGCTCGCACCTAACTGGCGCTACGATCACATTCACGACGACGTCTTGGCCGCACTGCTGGACTCGGGTGTGACCGATGACCAGATTGAGCAGATGCTGGTGTTCAACCCGAAGCGCTACTTCTCGTAAAGTGGTCGAAAGGCGCAGCGGAACGGGCAAGCAACGCAGGTAGGTGGAGCTGGGTGACTTCGGAGCAGGCCTTGTCGATAAGCCTCGGACTCCAGGGACCCTGCGTCATCGCGCGGCTGACGGGGGATTTCGACTTCGGGTCCGCGGCGGAGGTGCGTGACCGCGTCACCAAGGCCCTCGATCTCACCCAGCCACCGATGCTCGTCATCGACATGCAGGCCGTCAGCGTCTGCGACTCCTCCGGCCTGTCCGTGCTGGTCTACCTGCACAAGGCGGTCACCGCCTCGGGCGGGCGGCTGCTGCTGTCGGGGCTGAACGGCAGGTGCAAGCACCTGTTCGCGATCACCGCGCTCGACAAGTTCTTCGACATCCGCAGCACGGCCGAGCTGGCCATCGCCGAACTCAACGACACCGGGGACGCGCCGCTGTGAGGAGCGTCCACCTCGCCGGATAAGTCCGATATAAGCGGATAACCGTTTCGTATCGGATCTTCTTGGCGAAACGTTGGTGTTAGCGCTTTCCTGATAGTAGTCGAACAAGTACGAGTCGCTGCCGACAGGGGGGAGCGACTGTTCTCTGCTACAGGGGGCGAAATGATCAAGCGTCTTGCCGGCACGGCCTTAGTGGCGGCGACCGCGACCACGCTCATGGCGGCGCCCGCCAGCGCGTCGGCGACCGCGGGAACATCGGAGACGACGGCCAGCGCTCAGCTCATCAGCACCAGGGTCTACTTCGGCCGGTGCAAGGACACCTGCCTGATCAAGGTCCGGGTCAGGAACACGTCGTACAAGACTCTCTACAACGTGAAGCTCAACGCGCGCCTCACTGTCAACGGCCGGAAGGCCGGGTCCTGCTACGACTATGTGGGCACCATCGGCCCTCGCAGGATCAAATGGGCCGCCTGCACCGTGCGCACCGCGACGCTGGCGCAGATGTGGAACAACTGGCTGGACGGTTACTCCAACTTCAACCGGTACGCCAGCACCAACGTGTCGTACAGGTACTACCGCTGAGTGACCGCCAGGGGCCGGGCCGACCCCCGGCTGGGCCCCTGGCTCACGCGGTGATGAGGAGCGCCACCCCGATCAGCACCACGACCGGGACGAGCCACATCACGGCCTCGACAGCGAACTCCTTGTACATCGCGTAAGTCTCCTTCTGAGGGCGAACGTCACTGCGCAGCATAGCGGGCTCGGTGAGCTGCTCGATCCTGGCTCAGGCCGTGACCGCGCCGTCCGAGGCGGAGCCGACCGTCGCCATGTACTTGGTCAGCACTCCCCGCTCGACCTCCCTCTCGGGCCGCTTCCACGAGGCCCGGCGCGCCTCCAGCTCCTCCTCCGGCACCACCAGCTCGATCGTCCCCGCCGCGCTGTCGATGACGATCGTGTCGCCGTCGCGTACCAGCGCGATCGGCCCGCCATGGTACGCCTCGGGCGCCACGTGCCCGATCACCCGCCCGTGCGAGACCCCGCTGAACCGCCCGTCGGTCACCAGGGCAACCGAGCTCCCGAGGCCGCGGCCGACGAGCGGGCCCGTGATCGAGAGCATCTCGCGCATGCCGGGACCGCCCGCGGGGCCCTCGTAACGCAGGATGATGACGTCCCCGGGCACGATGAGCCCCTCCTCGATGGCCACGTAGCAGTCGTTCTCCGAGTCGAACACCTTGGCCGGGCCCTCGTGGCGGAAGTCGTCCTTGCCGCCCAGCTTGAGCACGCAACCGTCAGGTGCGAGGGAGCCCCGCAGGATGGCCAGCGCGCCGCGCGGCTTGAACGGCTCCGCCACGCTCGCCACCACCCGCTGCCCCGGCGTCTCCTCGGCGTCCGCGGCGACCTCGGCCAGCGTGCGGCCGTCCACCAGCGTGACGTTCTCGCGCAGCAGCCCGGCCTCCAGCAGACGGCGCACCACCAGCGAGGTGCCGCCGGCCCGCCACAGGTCCAGCGCCGTGTGGTCGCCACCGCTCGGCTTGAGCCCGGTGATGATCGGAACCTCGCGGCAGACCTCGCCGATCTCGTCGATGCGCAGGGACAGCCCGGCCTCGCGGGCGATGGCCAGCAGGTGCAGGACGGCGTTGGTGGAGCCGCCCATGGCCGCGACCGAGACGATCGCGTTGTGCAGGGCGTCCTCGGTGAGCACGCGCGAAGGGCGGGCGTCGCGGGCGAGCGCCTCCATGGCGATCTCGCCCACCCGCCGGGCCGCGGCGTTCTTCTCCTCGGCCACCGCGGGGATGTCGCCCACGCCGAACGGCGCCAGACCGAGGAAGTCGGCGACGCTCCCCATGGTGTTGGCGGTGTACTGGGCGGCGCAGGTGCCGGCGCCCGGACAGGCGTGCCTGGCCAGATCGTCCAGCTCCGCCTGGTCGAGGCGGCCGACGGCCCGCTCGCCGAGCGCCTCCCACATGTCCTGGATGGTGACGTCGCGGCCGCGCCACCGGCCGGGCATCATGCTGCCGCTGTAGAGGACGACGGAGGGCACGTCCAGGCGGGCGAGCCCCATGATCCCGGCGGGCACGGTCTTGTCGCAGCCCACGATGGCCACGAGGGCGTCGAAGCCGTGCGCGCGGCCCATGAGCTCGATCGAGTCGGCGATGACCTCGCGGCTGATCAGCGACGCGCGCATGCCGGGGGTGTGCATGGTGAGGTTGTCGGATACGGCGATCGTGTTGAACTCCATCGGCGTGCCGCCCGCCGCACGCACCCCCTCGGCGACGTGGGCGGCCAGTTCGCGATGGGTGAGGTTGCAGGGCATGGTGCCGGTCCAGGTGGAGGCGATGCCGACCACGGGGCGGCGCATCTCCTCCTCCGACCAGCCCATGGCGTACAAGTGGGAGCGGGCGGGCGCGCGGTCTGGGTCGTCGGCGATGCTCAAGGCGCAGTCCTTCGTCGTGCCGGTCGTTGCCCCACAATGATCCCAGCGCCTATTGCTCGCGCATGTGCCAGGGTGAGCCGTACTCCACCAGCAGGTCCAGGAACGGGCGCGGCTCGAACGCCTCGGGCCCCAGCACGCCCGCGCCCTTCCACACTCCGTTGGCCATCAGTTCCAGGGCGACGACCGGGTTCACGGCGGTCTGCCAGACCACGGCCTGGGAGCCGTACTCGCGCATCGACCATTGGTTGTCCACGACGTGGTAGAGGTACACCTCGCGCCGTCGGCCGTCCTTGACGCCCTTCACCCAGGTGCCGGCGCAGGTCTTGCCGTGCATGCGGTCGCCGAGGCCCGCCGGGTCGGGCAGCACGGCGGCGACCACGTCGCGAGGGGCGACCCGGGCGGTGCCGTCGTCGGTCCTGACGGCGACCGGCTCGGTGCTGTCCACACCGAGCGCGCGCAGGGTCTTGAGCTTGCCGATGAAGTCCTCGCCCAGGCCGTACTTGAACGTCACCCGCTGGGCGGGGATCCACCTCGGGACGAGCACCACCTCCTCGTGCTCGACGTTCACGCACTCCACGGGGCCGATCCCGTCGGGGAAGTCGAAGACCTCGGGCTCGCTGAACGGCTCCGTGGTGTACCAGCCGCGGTCCTTCTCGTAGATGACCGGCGGGTTGAGGCACTCCTCGATGGTGGTCCAGATGTTGAACGAGGGCGCGAACTCGTAGCCGTCCACGGTCAGGTTGGCGCCGTCCCTGATGCCGATCTCCTCGATCTCGTCGAACAGCTCGTCGGCGGCGTACCTGGCGAAGACGTCCGCCAGTCCGGGCTCCACGCCCATGCCGACCAGCGCCAGCCTGCCCTTCGCCGCCCACTCGCCGTCGCGGGCGAACTGGTCGTCGCCCAGCTTGACCCCCACCTCCTCGTACGGGCGGTCCGGGTGCGGCCTGGACATCGACATCGCCATGTCGAGGTAGTGGGCGTCGGCCGCGAGCGCCGCGTCGAACAGCGGCAGCACGAAACGTGGGTCGGTGGCGTTCAGGAGCACGTCGCACCGGTGCTCTTTCAGCAGCGCGACGACCGCGGCCTGGTCGGCGGCGTCAATCCTGGCGGGGGTGAACCTGCGCGCCCGCTCGCCCAGCGCGGCGACGGCCGCCTTGGCGCGGGGGAGGTCGTAGTCGGCTACGACCATGTGATCGACGAACGGGCGGCGCGCGGCGATACGAGTGATGGCGGTTCCCACGCCGCCGGCTCCGATGAGAAGGATACGCATGACGATAAATCCCCTTTAGAGGCATTTTGGGGGGTGTGTCATGAATACAACCTCGGTAGGCTGCTCAACGTCAATGGCGTTGGCATAAGGAGCTGTCATCGTGGCGAAGCGGGTGGTGCCGGAGGCGGCGCGCAGACGGCGACGTCCCACCAAGCTCGGGCAGGTCCTCACCCACCAGCTCATCGTGGAGACCGCCCTGCGCATGCTCCGCGAGCACGGGGCCGCCGGGCTGACCGCCCGCCGCCTCGGCCTCGCCCTGGGCGCCGACGCCAGCAGCATCTACCGCTATTTCCGCGGCATGGACGACCTGGTCCTCGCGATCGCCGACGAGCTGTTCGGCACCGCGATGGCCGACTGGCGGCCCGTAGGCGACTGGCGGGCCGACCTGCGCGACTTGGGGCTTCGCATCCACCACGCGTACTTGACGCACCCGCAGGCCGCGCTGCTGACCGCCAGCCGGGTCACCGGCCGGCCGAACGAGGTGGCCGGCGACGAGACCATCCTCGGGATCCTGCGCGGGGCCGGGTTCGCGGATCCGGACGCGGTGCGGATCTATCACGCGTTCATCGACCAGAGCCTGGCCTTCGCCATCCTGGACGCCGCGACCCTGGCTCTGCCGAAGGCCGCGCGCGAGACCGACGAGGAGGTGTGGCGCGCCACGTACGCCCGGCTGCCCGCCCGCAGCCACCCGAACATCGCCGCGACGGCGCCGCTGCTGGTGGCCCAGATGAACGACAGCGCCTACCCGACGGCCCTGGACATGCTCCTGTCCAGCGCGTCCGAGCAGCTCACCCGGAACCACCGGACGGCGCCGGATCCCGGCGGCGTCTGCACCCCGTAGTACTTCAGAGCCACGCCACATGTGCCCTCTCCAGAGGGACGCGGACTACAGGCGATGATCCAGGCGGCCGGACGGACGGCGGCTCGGCCCGCTGCGGCGGCTGCTGCGCCGCCCGGCGGCCTGGGCCGCGGTGGCGCTGGTGAACCTCGCCTCGATGACCATCTTCCGTGCGCTCGGCTGGTGGCGTTGGCGGGTCGGCCGGGTCAGGGCTGGTCGCGCTGGGCCAGGGCGATGCGTTTGCCCAGGCCGGCCAGGGAATCGTCGGCCATGAGCGCGGGCAGCCGCGGCGCGTCCGCCTCGACCTGGGCCAGCACCGCGGCATGCGCTCCGGAGAGCCGGCTCCAGGCCCGCACCACCTCCGGCATCGCCGCGATCGCCGACTCCGACAGGAGGGCCTCCCTGGGCAGCCACGACGTCAGGAACTGGGTGACCCGCGCCGGGCTCCACCACAAGGGACGATCGCCAACGAACTCGACCAGCTTCTCGAACGCCTCCCGCGCGCCGGGCAGCTCCGGCAGCTCGCGAAACCGGCTCACGGTGTCGTCGGGCGCCGGGCGTACGAGACCGGGAATCGCTTGAGCACGCAGGAGAGCGATCGGCCGCACGGCGGACAGCGTGTCGGCGACCATCGCCCCCATGATCCGGTCACCCAGCTCGAACGCGTCCAGCACCCGTCCCGCCACCGCCCCCGGCTCCTCGGGCCGCAGGTCCAGGTCGTCGAGGAACTTCACCTCCTCGACCACCGCGTCCACCGCCAACCCTCCGCTCACCTGGTCTATCGCGACGACGAGGAGGTGCGGCTCCTTGCCGTTCTCGTAGCGGAAGGACAGCGCCGCGAGAGTCTGCTCGCCGAATGGGTCGGCCTTGCCGTACCAGGCGCCTTCACACGTCACCCGCCCCATCCGCCGCACCCACCCGGGAAGCGTCTCGGCCACACCGTGCCCGGCACGTACGAAAATTCCGGCATCCACGAGTCTGTCGGCGGTCGCGCCCGCGTCTTCACCGTCGTGCGGGGGCGCGCCTCCACCGGCGGACGGGCTCAGGTCGGCCGCGGCGTTGACCACGGACAGGGCCGCGAGGGTGAGACGCGCCTCCGTGCCACCGTCCTCGGCCAGCTCCCGCAGGAACGGCTCCACCTCGTCCGGGTCGAGGCCGGCGGCGAGTCGCGCCGCCCACAGCTCGGTCCGCAGCGGCGACCGCCACCTGAGGAGGTCACGGGCCTGAGCGATCGCCGTGCCAAACGCTGTCGTGCTCACCCTTCGACCGTATCGCCCCGTCCCGCCACGCGTGCGGGACGGGACGCGGTGCCCCTCCCCGTGCGGGGGCACGCCAGCGGTGGCAGGCAGGGATGGCGGTCCCCGTCCCGCCATCCCCGTGGGGCGGCGCGCCACCGGTGCAAGATGGCGCTGGGTGGCGGACCGCCGATTTCTTGGTTGATCACCTGGCGTGGGGTGGCTTGCCGTTCCCCGGTGTCGCCCGTGGCGGCATGCCACCGGTGCGAGACGGCGCCGGGTGGCTCTCCGTCTCGCACCCCGTGCGGTGGCACGCCGTTCGGGCGGCCGTTGCCGTGGGCGGGTGGCGCCGGGTCAGTTGTTGCCCGTGAGGCCGGCCTTGCGGAGGGCCTCGGCCATGGCTCCCGTGGGGGCCGGGCGGTCCTGGCGGCGCTGACCGCCGCGCTGGCCGTCACCGCGGCCGCGCTGCTCGCCGCCGCCCCGCCGACCGCCGTCGCCGCCTCGGCCGGAGTCGTCGCCCCGTCCGCCGTCACCGCCTCGGCGGCCCTCGCCGCGGGCTCCGTCGCCTCGGTTGCGCTGGTCGTCGCCCCGCCCCTGGGCGCGGTCGCGCGGGCCGTTGCCCTTTCCGTCGCCCCGTGCGCCATCGCCGCGGCCCGCGCCCCTGCGGGGGCCGTCGCCGGCGGTCTGGGCCGGGGTCTCGTCCTCCAGGCGGAGGGTCAGGGAGATGCGCTTGCGGGGAATGTCGACGTCCAGGACCTTGACGCGGACGATGTCGCCGGGCTTGACCACATCGCGCGGGTCCTTGACGTAATTGCGGGACATGGCCGAGACGTGGACCAGGCCGTCCTGGTGGACGCCGATGTCCACGAACGCGCCGAAGGCAGCGACATTGGTGACTACACCCTCGAGGATCATGCCCGAGGCCAGGTCGGAGATCTTCTCGACACCCTCCTTGAAGGTGGCCGTCTTGAAGGCGGGCCGTGGGTCGCGGCCGGGCTTCTCCAGCTCCCGCAGGATGTCGGTCACCGTCGGCAGGCCGAACGTCTCGTCCGTGAAGCTGTTGGGCTTCATGGTGCGCAGCGCCGCCGTGTTGCCGATCAGGGACTTGAGGTCCGTCTTGGCCGCCGTGAGGATGCGGCGGACCACGGGGTAGGCCTCGGGGTGGACGCTCGACACGTCGAGCGGGTCGTCACCCCCGCGGATGCGCAGGAAGCCCGCGCACTGCTCGAACGCCTTGGGCCCGAGCCGGGGCACGCTCTTGAGCGCGGAGCGCGTCCGGAACGGCCCGTTGGCGTCGCGGTGGCGGACGATGCTCTCGGCCAGCGTGGAGCCGATGCCCGACACGCGCGTGAGCAGCGGCGCCGACGCGGTGTTGACGTCGACCCCGACGGCGTTGACACAGTCTTCGACCACCGCGTCGAGCGAGCGGGAGAGCTTGGACTCGGCCAGGTCGTGCTGGTATTGGCCGACTCCGATCGACTTGGGGTCGATCTTGACGAGCTCGGCCAGCGGGTCCTGGAGCCTGCGGGCGATCGACACGGCGCCGCGCAGTGACACGTCGAGCTCCGGCAGCTCCTGTGACGCGTACGGCGAGGCGGAGTAGACCGAGGCCCCGGCCTCCGAAACGACGATCTTGGTGATCGACGGCATGTGCTGGACCAGCTCGGCCGCCAGCTTGTCGGTCTCGCGCGAGGCGGTGCCGTTGCCGATGGCGATCAGGTCGACCCCGTGGCGCTGCGCGAGCGCGCCGAGGACGGCCAGCGACTGGTCCCACTGCCGCTTGGGCTCGTGGGGGTAGATGGTCGCCGTCTCGACGACCTTGCCCGTGGCGTCGACCACGGCGACCTTCACGCCCGTACGCAGACCGGGGTCGAGACCCATCGTGGCCCGGCTCCCGGCGGGGGCGGCGAGCAGCAGGTCGCGCAGGTTGGCCGCGAAGACCCGCACCGCCTCGTCCTCGGCCGCCTGCCACAGCCGCATCCGCAGGTCGATGCCGAGATGCACGAGGATGCGGGTGCGCCAGGCCCAGCGCACGGTCTCGCCCAGCCACTTGTCGGCCGGCCGCCCCTGGTCGGAGACGCCGAACCGGGACGCGATGCGCAGCTCGTAGTCGGGGCTGTCGTCCGGCTCCAGCGTGACAGACAGCACCTCCTCCTTCTCGCCCCTGAACATCGCCAGGATCCGGTGCGAGGGCAGCTTCGTGAACGGCTCGCCGAACTCGAAGTAGTCGGAGAACTTGGCCCCCGCCTCCTCCTTGCCCTCGCGGACCTTCGACACCAGCCGCCCGCGGCTCCACAGCTGCTCGCGCAGGCCGCCGATCAGGTCGGCGTCTTCGGCGAACCGCTCGATCAGGATCGCCCTGGCCCCCTCGAGCGCCGCGCCCGCGTCGGCCACGCCCTCGGTGACGAAGCCCTCGGCCGTCGCGGAGGGGTCGAGCGTGGGGTCGGCGAGC
>NZ_JBFAMX010000109.1:0-25808 GCF_040659615.1 Nonomuraea sp. NPDC049784 | reverse complement strand
CCTGGCGGGACGCCGGGCCGGAGGCCCGCGCGCTGGCCTGTGTCGAGATCGTCCACCGGATCAACCAGCGCAGCTTCGAGCTGGCCAACGCGGTGCAGCACACGACCGGGCAGGCGTTCGTGATGGCCTTCCAGGCGGGCGGGCCGCACGCGCAGGACCGCGCGCTCGAGGCCGTCGCGTACGGCTACGCCGCCATGACGTCCTCGGCCACGACCGCCCGCTGGGAGAAGCCCGCCAAGGGCGACCCGCTGGTTATGGACAAGCGCTTCACGGTCGTGCCCAGGGGCGTCGCGCTGGTGATCGGCTGCAACACGTTCCCGACCTGGAACGCGTACCCGGGGCTGTTCGCCTCGCTCGTCACCGGCAACCCGGTGATCGTCAAGCCGCACCCGCGCGCGGTGCTGCCGCTCGCGATCACCGTGCAGATCGCCCGCGAGGTGCTGGCCGAGGCGGGCTTCGACCCCGGGCTGGTCTCGCTGGCGGCGGAGGAGGGCCGGGGGCTGGCCAAGACGCTCGCCACCCATCCCGACATCCGCATCGTCGACTTCACCGGCTCGACGGAGTTCGGCGACTGGCTGGAGGAGAACGCCCGCCAGGCGCTCGTGCACACCGAGAAGGCGGGGGTCAACACGATCGTCGTCGATTCCACCGACTCGTGGCGCGGCATGCTGGGCAACCTGGCGTTCTCGCTGTCGCTCTACAGCGGCCAGATGTGCACGGCGCCACAGAACATCCTGGTGCCGGCGGGCGGGATCGAGACCGACGAGGGGCACAAGAGCTTCGACGACGTCTGCGCCGGGCTGGCGGGCGCCGTCGGCAAGCTGCTCGGGGACGAGGCCCGGGCGGTGGAGCTGACGGGGGCCATCGTCAACCCGGACGTGCTGGTGCGGGTCGAGGCCGCGCCGTCCCTGGGCGACGTGGTGCTGGAGTCGCGTGCTCTGAAGCATCCGTCCTTCCCGGACGCGGTGGTGCGGACTCCGGTGATCGTGAAGGTCTCTCCGGACGAAGCCGATGTCTACGGACGCGAGCACTTCGGGCCGATCTCGTTCGTCATCCCGACGGGATCGACCCAGGAGAGCCTCGACGTGCTGCGCCGCACGATCAAGGCCCGCGGGGCGCTCACCGCCGCCGCGTACTCGACCTCATCGGACGTGCTCGACGAGGCCGAACGCGCCGCCATCGACGCGGGCGTCAACCTGTCGTGCAACCTGACGGGCGGCGTCTTCGTCAACCAGTCGGCCGCCTTCAGCGACTACCACGGCACCGGCGCCAACCCGGCCGCCACCGCCTCACTCACCGACCCCGGCTACGTGGCCGGCCGCTTCCACATCGTCCAGTCCCGCCGCCCGGCATGACCCCACCCCGCACCCGCCCGCGGCCCCGGCTGCGGGCGGGTGGCGGTGAGCCCGCGACGCCGTTAGGAGGCCAGGGGAGGGAGCCGTGGAGAGCCGGGCCTGAGAGCGGGAAGGTGTTCATGGGAGTGGTGACCGCGTTCCTGGAGGAGGGGTTATGGCCAAGCCGTTCGCATCGTCGGCGGATCTCGGTGAGAAGCGGCAATCCCTGGAGGTTCTGGCGGAGGGCGTGTACGCGCTCACAGCCGAGGGCGACCCGAATGTGGGCGCCATCGAGGCCGAGGACTTCCTCGTCTGCTTCGAGGCGCTGGCGACGCCCGTGGCCGCCCGCCAGTGGCTGGCCAGGCTGCGCGAGCACACCGACAAGCCGATCAGGTATCTGGTGCTCTCGCACTATCACGCGGTCAGGGTGCTGGGCGCGTCGGCGTTCGGCGCGGACGTGATCGTGACGCACGACAAGACCCGCGAACTCATCGCCGAGCGCGGCGAGCAGGACTGGGCCAGCGAGTACGCCAGGATGCCCCGCCTGTTCAAGGAGCCCGAGTCGATCCCGGGGCTGACGTGGCCGACGGCGACGTTCAGCGACACGTTCACCATCGACCTGGGCGGTGACCGGGGTGACCTGGTGCTGGCATACTGCGGCCGGGGTCACACCGAGGGCGACCTGGTGGCCTGGCTGCCCAGGCGGCGCGTCATGTTCGCCGGCGACCTCGTCGAGTCCCAGGCCGCCCTCTACACCGGCGACGCCTTCCACCACGACTGGTCCACGACCACCCTCGACAAGGTGGCGTCGTTCGGGGCGGAGACGCTGGTCGGCGGCAGGGGAGCGGTGGCGCGCGGCAAGGCGGGCGTGGACGCGGCCATCGGGCAGACGCGCGACTTCCTCGCCGTGATGCTGCGCGAGGCCGGCGCGGCGGGCACGCTGAAGGAGGCGTTCGACCGCACGCACCGGGCGCTCGCACCGCGGTACGGGTCCTGGCCGATCTTCGAGCACTGCCTGCCGTTCAACGTCTCCAGGCTCTGGGACCAGCTGCACGGCGTCGAGCGGCCGCGCATCTGGACCGCCGAGCGTGACCGCGAGGTCTGGGACCAGCTCCAGTCATGAGCGCACAGGTCATCGTCGTAGGGGCAGGGCCGGTCGGGCAGAGCGCCGCGCTGCTGCTGGCCCGCTGGGGCATCCACGTGCTCGTGCTCGACGGGCGCGCCAGACGCGACTCCGCCGGGTCGAAGTCCATCTGCCAGCAGCGCGACGTGCTCGACATCTGGGCCGCCGCCGGGGCGGGCAAGATAGCGGACGAGGGCCTGGCCTGGACCACCGCCCGCACGTACTACCGTGACCGCGAGCTGTTGTCCTGGGAGTTCGAGCGCGAGGGGCCCCTGCCACCTTGTGTGAACATCTCCCAGACCCGCACCGAGCAGATCCTGGACGAGGCCATCGCGGCACAGCCGCTCATCGAGGTGCGCTGGAACCACGAGGTCACCGGCCTCACCCAGGACGGCTCCGGCGTGACGGTCCAGTGCGGCCAGCGGCTGCTGCGCGCTCCCTACGTGCTGGTCTGCGCGGGCGCCAGGGCCCAGCGGGTACGCCAGTCGCTCGGCGTCACGTTCGACGGGGAGACGTTCGACGACCAGTTCCTGATCTGCGACATCAAGGCCGACCTGCCCGGCTGGGAGAACGAGCGCCGCTTCTACTTCGACCCCGTCTGGAACCCGGGCCGCCAGGTGCTGATCCACCCCTGCCCAGGCGGCGCGTTCAGGATCGACTGGCAGATCGCGCCCGACTTCATCCCAACAAAGGTCGATATTTCGCGAAAAGTCCGGCAGATCATTGGCGAGCGGCCGTACGAGCTGCTCTGGCACAGCACGTACCGCTTCCACTCCCGCATCGCCTCCCGCATGCGCGTCGGCCGGGTGCTGCTGGCCGGCGACTGCGCCCACCTGGTGGCCCCGTTCGGCGCCAGGGGGCTCAACTCCGGCGTGCCCGACGCCGAGAACGCGGCCTGGAAGCTGGCCTTCGCGCTCAACGGCTGGGCCGGGCCGGGGCTGCTGGAGTCGTACCACGCCGAGCGGCACGCCGCCGCCCTGGAGAACCTTCGGATCACCGCCGCGACCATGCGCTTCATCGTGCCCAGCACCGTGGAGGAGCGCATGCGCAGGCGGGCCGCGCTGGAGGGCGGCCTGGCGGCGGAGGTGGACTCGGGCCGGTTCGCGGAGCCTTACTGGTACGTGGACTCGCCGCTGACGACGCCTGAGCCGACGCGGCCGTTCGGGGGCAGGCCGCCGAAGGGGGCGCTGTGCGTGCCAGCGCCCGGCGTGATCCTGCCGGATATGCGGCTTCCCGGCGGGAGACTGCGGGAGCTCTGCCGTGACGGTTTCCTGGTTCTGCTGGGTGAAATGTGCGATTCGCGTTTGTTTGCGCAGGTCCTGGGCAAGGTCATTACGGTGCCGCATGCCGTGCGCGGGTTCACGGAACTCGATGGGCTCGCTGAGAGGCTCGGCGCCGGGCCGGATGAGGCATGGCTCATCAGGCCCGACTCCCACATCGCTGCGATCATCCCCCATGCGGGTCCGGAGTCGGTGGCGGACGCTGTCCGCCGCGCTCTCGGTGAAGAGGAGGAAACTGCGTGACTGGCCGTAGCTCGTTTCTGATCGTCGCGAACCGGTTGCCGGTGGATCGGACGATCGAGCCTGACGGAACGGCCTCGTGGCGCAGGAGCCCAGGAGGGCTCGTCACCGCGATCGCACCGGTGATGCAGCGTCGCCACGGAGCCTGGGCGGGCTGGCTCGGTGCCCCCGGCGAGAAGCTCGAGCCGTTCGAGCAGGGCGGCATGAATCTCATCCCCGTCCCACTGTCGGCCAGCGAGGTGGAGCTCTACTACGAGGGCTTCTCCAACGCCACCCTGTGGCCGCTCTACCACGACGTGGTGGCGCCGCCGGTGTTCGACCGGGCGATGTGGGATACGTACCGCGCCGTCAACGAGCGCTTCGCGAACGCCGCCGCCGAGGCCGCCGAGAAGGGCGCTGTGGTCTGGGTGCAGGACTACCAGCTGCAGCTCGTCCCAGCCATGCTGCGCAAGCTCAGGCCCGACCTGCGGATCGGGTTCTTCCTGCACATCCCGTTCCCGCCGACCGAGCTGTTCTGGCGGCTGCCGTGGCGTAAGGATCTCGTCGAAGGGCTGCTCGGAGCCGACCTGGTGGGCTTCCAGCTGCCCGGCGGGGCCTCCAACTTCCGCCGGCTGTGCCGGAGGCTGCTCGGGCTGCCGTACAAGGGGAACGAGATCTTCCTCGACGACAGGGTCGTGACCACGCAGGCCTTCCCCATCTCCGTGGACTTCGGGCAGCTCGACTCGCTGGTGCGCGATCCGCAGATCATGGCGCGGGCCAAGGAGATCAGGGTGGAGCTGGGCGACCCGGAGCACGTGCTGCTCGGCGTCGACCGGCTCGACTACACCAAGGGCATCGGGCAGCGGCTGGAGGCGTTCGGTGAGCTGCTCAAGGACGGGCAGCTGAAGGCCAACGAGGCCGTGTTCGTGCAGATCGCCACGCCCAGCAGGGAACGGGTGGAGGAGTACAAGCGGCTGCGCGACGACATCGAGCTGCAGGTCGGGCGGATCAACGGCGAGCACGCGCAGCTCGGCTACCAGCCGGTCCAGTATTTCCACCAGTCGTACGACCACGCCGAGCTGGCGGCGCTCTACCTCGCCGCCGACGTCATGGTCGTGACCCCGCTGCGCGACGGGATGAACCTGGTGGCCAAGGAGTACGTCTCCTGCCACCACGACCTGCACGGCGCGCTGGTGCTCAGCGAGTTCGCCGGGGCCGCCGACGAGCTGCGCCAGGCCTACCTGGTCAACCCGTACGACGTGGAGGACGTCAAGCGGCAGATGCTGGCCGCGATGCGGGCCACGCCGCACGAGCTGGCCCGGCGGATGCGCACGATGCGCCGCCGGGTAGCCACCTACGACGTGGACCGCTGGGCCAGCGAGTTTCTCACTGCCCTGGAGTCACCTGCTTCACAGACTTCCACGCGTCGTAGCGCTTCTTGGCGGTCCGGTTGACCACGATCTGCGCCACGGACATGCCGACCCCCATGAGCACGGCGTAGCCGATGGCCTCTCCCATGCTGACCTCGGGCGAGTCCGTGTCGATGGGCGGCTCCTTGCCGGTCGCCTTCACCCAGACGAACCCGAGGATCTTCCTCGCCGCCCAGGCGGTCGCCAGCCCCATCAGACCGCCGATGACACGCCAGGCGATATCGGGCTTG
The DNA here is from genome assembly GCF_040659615.1 of Nonomuraea sp. NPDC049784. Classification (NCBI taxonomy): domain Bacteria; kingdom Bacillati; phylum Actinomycetota; class Actinomycetes; order Streptosporangiales; family Streptosporangiaceae; genus Nonomuraea; species Nonomuraea sp. NPDC049784. Next base: position 20,192 of record NZ_JBFAMX010000109.1, on the reverse strand, counting down.
TCCTCCGCCATGCCGATCTCCCTTCCCCTTTGTAACGAACACTAGTCTGTACCGCTTGCCACGCCTGCGAAGCCGTACCATAAGGAGGCATGACTCAACAGCGACTACGCCATGCCTCTATGCCGGAAAAGCCGACCCTTGACGGCTTGGAGCAGGTATGGGTAGCTCGCTGGGCGGAGCAGGGCATCTACCGCTTCGATCGGTCCAAGTCGCGCGAGCAGGTCTACTCCATCGACACGCCGCCGCCGACCGTGTCGGGCTCGCTGCACGTCGGTCACGTCTTCTCCTTCACCCACACCGACATCATGGCCCGCTACCAGCGGATGATCGGCAAGTCGGTCTTCTACCCGATCGGCTGGGACGACAACGGCCTGCCCACCGAGCGCCGGGTGCAGAACGTCTACGGCGTGCGCTGCGACCCGTCGCTGCCCTACGACCCTGGCTTCGTTCCACCGGACAAGCCCGGCAAACGCGAGATCTCCATCTCGCGGCGCAACTTCGTCGAGCTGTGCCACAAGCTGACCGCCCTCGACGAGCAGGCGTTCGAGGAGGTCTGGCGGCGGGTCGGCCTGTCGGTCGACTGGTCGCTGCTCTACACCACGATCAGCGACGAGGCCCGGGCGGTCTCGCAGCGGGCGTTCCTGCGTAACCTGCTGCGCGGCGAGGCCTACCTCGCCGAGGCGCCGACGCTGTGGGACGTGACCTACCGCACCGCCGTCGCCCAGGCCGAGCTGGAAGACCGCGAGTGGCCGGGCTCGTTCCACAAGATCTCCTTCTACGGCGAGAAGGGCCCGGTCTGGATCGAGACGACCAGGCCCGAGCTCATCCCGGCGTGCGTGGCGCTGGTCGCCCACCCCGACGACGAGCGCTACCAGCCGCTGTTCGGCACATCGGTGCTGACGCCGCTGTTCGGGGTGGAGGTGCCGGTGCTGGCCCACCGGCTGGCCGAGCCCGACAAGGGCACCGGCATCGCGATGATCTGCACCTTCGGCGACATCACCGACGTCACCTGGTGGCGGGAGCTGCACCTGCCGACGCGGCCGGTCATCGGCTGGGACGGCCGGCTGCTGCCCGAGCCGCCCGAGGGCGTCGAGGCGGACCCGTACAAGGAGCTGGCCGGGAAGACGGTCCACAGCGCGCGCGAGCGCATCGTGGAGCTGCTGCGCGAGTCCGGCGACCTCGAGGGCGACCCGAGGCCCGTCTCCCGCACGGTGAAGTTCTACGAGAAGGGCGACAAGCCGCTCGAGATCGTCACCACCCGCCAGTGGTACATCCGCAACGGCGGGCGCGACGAGGAGCTGCGCGCGCGGCTGCTGGAGCGCGGGCGCGAGCTGGCCTGGCACCCGCCGCACATGCGGGTGCGCTACGACAACTGGGTCGAAGGGCTCACCAGTGACTGGCTGATCTCGCGCCAGCGGTTCTTCGGCGTGCCGTTCCCGGTGTGGTATCCGATCGACGAGTCGGGGCAGCCCGTCCACGACGCGCCGATCGTGCCGTCGGAGGACATGCTGCCGATCGACCCGTCCTCCGACGTGCCGCCCGGCTACACCGAGGACCAGCGCGGCGTGCCCGGCGGGTTCATGGCCGACCCCGACGTGATGGACACCTGGGCCACCTCGTCGCTGACGCCGCAGATCGCGGGCCGCTGGGAGACCGACGACGACCTGTTCAAGCGGGTCTACCCGGCCGACCTGCGGCCGCAGGCGCACGAGATCATCCGCACCTGGCTGTTCTCGACCGTGGTCAGGTCGCATTACGAGTTCGGCCAGTTGCCTTGGAGCGACGTCGCGATCTCCGGGTGGATCCTCGACCCCGACCGCAAGAAGATGTCCAAGTCCAAGGGCAACGTCGTCACCCCGCTCGACCTGCTGGAGCAGCACGGCTCCGACGCGGTGCGCTACTGGGCGGCCAACGGCCGCTACGGCGTGGACACAGCGTTCGACGCCGGGCAGCTCAAGATCGGGCGGCGGCTCGCGATCAAGATCCTGAACGCGTCGAAGTTCGTCCTGGGCCTGGCCGAGAGCGACGGAGCGGTCACCGAGCCGCTCGACCTGTCGATGCTCGCGGCCCTGTCCGACGTCGTGCGCGAGGCCACGGAGGCGTTCGAGGCCTACGACCACACCAGGGCGGTGGAGGCCGTGGAGCGCTTCTTCTGGGCGTTCTGCGACGACTACCTGGAGCTGGTCAAGGCCCGGGCCTACGAGTCCGGTCCGGCCGCCGCCTCGGCCCACGCGGCGCTGCGGCAGGCGCTCGACGTGCTGCTGCGGCTGTTCGCGCCGTTCCTGCCCTTCGTCACCGAAGAGGTGTGGTCGTGGTGGCGCGAGGGGTCGGTGCACCGGGCCTCGTGGCCCGCCGTCGAGCGTGGCTCCGGCGACCCGGCCGTGCTGGCCGTGGCGTCCGAGGTGCTCGGTCAGGTTCGCAAGGCCAAGTCCGAGGCCAAGCAGTCGATGCGGGCAGAGGTCTCCAGGCTGACCGTTTCCGCGCCGGAAGTCGCGCTTGTCCGCCAAGCTCAGGACGACCTTTGCGCCGCGGGCAATGTGGAGGAGTTCGTCCTGGAGTATGGTGACGAGCTGAAAGTCGAGGTCCACCTGGGCTGACGTCCGGATGGCAGGACGCCGGGCGCTCGCGTAGGCGGCGCCCGGCGTCCGTGCGTTCACGGGTCTCGGCTGACGTCGCGGTGCATGGCGAGGAAGAGCGAGTACGCCTCGCCGTCCGGTGGCGGCTGCTTCTCGCGGTACTCGTCGGCCAGCGCCTGCAACCGCCGTTGCAACTCGGCGTGATCTTCTTCGGTGAGCCGGAGCCCGAGCCTGATGAGAGTGGCCTTCTCGAGGTCGACGAGCCTGATCTCCTCCAGGAAAGCCTCGATTATCGCCGCCCTGGCCCCGGTCACGCCGCTCTCGCGGACATCCATCTCCCATGACTTGCCGGTGGCCCGGTAGGGGATCTCCGTGGAGCCGCGCGGCCCCGGCCGGCTGGGCTCGGCGGCCAGGAAGCCGGTGTCGACGAGCTTGCGTACGTGGTGGAGAGTGGTCGCCGGGTTCGCGCCGAGGCGGCCGGCGATCTCCTTGTTGGTGAGCGCCTGGTCGAGGCAGAGCCGCAGGATGCGCAGCCGGACGGACGAGGCCAGCGCGCGAGCCTCGGCCTCGGTGGCGCGGCGTTTGGTGCCCATGGACGGCCACCCTATAACCGGTTGATTTTTCTCAATCGGTCGTGGATGCTGTGGCGGGTGAGCTTGCTACGCGATCACGACTTCCGCCGGCTGTTCCTCGCCGACACCGCCAGCCAGGCGGGCAGCCAGGTCCTCATGCTGGCCCTGCCGCTGGTGGCCGTGTCGGCGCTGCGGGCCTCGGCGTTCGAGGTGGGTCTGCTGGCCGCGTGTCAGACGCTGGCGTTCGTGGTGATCGGGCTGCCTGCCGGCGCACTTGTCGACCGCATGCGCAAGCGCGTGGTGATGGTGGTCGCCGACTGGGCGCGGGCGCTGGCGCTCGCCTCCGTGCCGGTGGCGTGGTGGCTGGACGTCCTCACCATCTATCAGCTGTACGCGGTGGCGCTCGTGCTGGGCGTGTTCACCGTGTTCTTCGACGTCGCGTACCAGAGCTACCTGCCCCACCTGGTCGAGCGCGAGCGGCTCGTCGAGGGCAACTCCACGCTGGAGATCGTGCGTACGGTGGCGCAGGTCGGCGGGCCGAGCGGGGGCGGCTACCTGATCCAGCTCCTCACGGCGCCCTTCGCGCTGGTCGCCACGGTGGCCGGATTCGCCTGGTCGGCGCTGTGCCTGGCCACGATACGCAGACGCGAGCCACACCAGGAGCCGGGCCGTGCCCGTCTGGGCAAGGAGATCGCCGAAGGCGTCAGGTTCGTGCTCGGCCAGCCGCTGCTGCGCCGTATCGCGGGCTGCACCGCCACCGCGAACCTGTTCGTGTCCGTCTCCCAGCCGATGGTCCTGCTCCTCCTGGCCAGGGACCTCGGCCTGGGCGCGGGCGCCATCGGGCTGCTCACGGCCGCCGGCGGGCTCGGCGGGATCGTCGGCGCGCTGGTCAACGCCAGGGTCGCCAGGCGGCTCGGGCAGGGGCCGGCGATGTGGCTGGGCCTCGCCGTGCCCGCGCCGCTGGCGTTCGTGCTGCCGTGGATGGAGGCCGACTGGCGGCTGGGGCTGTTCGTGCTCTACGAGTTCGGCACCGGGGCGGGAGTGGTGCTCTACAACGTCACGCAGCTCAGCTTCCGCCAGGGCATCACGCCCGAGCCGCTGCTCGGGCGGATGAACGCCACCATGCGCTTCCTCGTCTGGGGGACCCTGCCGCTGGGCGGGCTGATCGGCGGCGCGCTGGGCGGGTCGATCGGGGTGCGGAACACGCTCCTGGTCGCCGCCGCCGGGTCCTGCCTGGCGTTCCTGTGGCTGGTCACCTCGCCCCTCCGCACGATGCGCGAACTGCCCGCCGACAGTCACACGCTCGCGTAGCTCCGGCCTCCCTGGGGCGGCTGGGGAGCACGTCCATCGCCGGCTCGGTGCGGGAGGCGCTGGAGGGCACGCAGTGCCGGCCCGGTGCGGGAGGCGCGCCTTGTGACGCGACCCTCGCTTTATCAGCGCGCATCCTGGGCCCGGACGTGCCAGTCTTGAACACGTGATGCCCGACCGCCCAACCAAGCTCGTGCCGCCCGTGCTGGCCAAGATGGCCGCATGGTGTGTGTGCCTGATCCTCGTGGGCGTGGTCGTCTACTTCTTCGCTCTGATCATCGCCCGGCTCACGTTCGTGGCGCTGCCCGTGGCGATCGCGCTGCTGCTGACCGCGCTGCTGTTCCCGCTGACCAACCGCCTTCGCCAGGCGGGCATGCGGCCCATCTACGCCACCTGGATCACCATGCTGGTGGCCCTGGCCGTGCTCGTCGGCACGGGGTGGCTGGTGGGGGCTCGGGCCAGCGACGAGTTCCCCAACCTGGTCCAGCAGGTGCAGGCGACGGCCAGGTCGGTCCAGGACTGGCTGATCACCGGCCCGCTGCACCTCAAAGAGGCCCAGATCACGAGCTACGTCGACGAGATCGCGGCCATGGTCAACCAGCAGCGCACGGCCATCACCGGCACCGTGCTGTCGGCCGGGGCGGTCGCCTTCGAGGTGCTCGCCTCCATCGTGCTGCTGCTGTTCGTGACGTTCTTCCTGCTCAAGGACGGCAACCGGATCTGGGCGTGGATCCTGAGGGGGTTCGGCGAGGTCGCGCCGCGCGTGGACCGGGCCGGGCGGGCCGCCTGGGCCACGCTCTCCCACTACGTGCAGGGCACCGTCGCCGTGGCCGCCGTGCACGGGCTGATCATGGGCATCGTGCTGGCGGGCATGGGCGTGCCGCTGTGGGCGCCGCTGGCCGTGCTGATCTTCTTCGCGAGCTTCATCCCCATCGTCGGCATCTTCTTCGCCGGCACGGTCGCCACCCTCGTCACGCTGGGCGCCAAGGGGCTCGTCTACGCGCTGATCTTCCTGGGCATCCTCATCATCGAGCAGCAGCTGGAAAACCACGTGCTCCAGCCGCTGATCGTGGGACGGGCCCTGAACTTCCATCCGCTGGCGATCATCCTCGTGCTGGCCATCGGAGGCATCCTGGCGGGCATCGCGGGGGCCGCGGTGGCCGTGCCGGTGGCCGCGGTGATCTACCGGGCGTTGCCCGAGCTCAGGCACAAGACCCCCGCCCTGCCGCCGCCGTCCCATCACGAGGCCCCTCCCCGCGAGGGCCCCGGCGAGGGCGAGGCCGCGCCGCGGCCAGAGGCCGTGAAGCCGAAAGGTGAGAACGTCGGTACCCGTGGTGAGGATGGCCGAAGGGCGGACACGGAGTAACCTCGTCACCCGTGACTCGTTCCTCCCTCGCCACCCCGCCGCCGGTCGCCGGCGGGCCGCCACCCGGCACCCCTGTTCCCGTGGGCACGACACTCCACCCGCGCGCCTGGTGCGACGGCATCACGGGCGGGAAGGCGTACCTTGAGGCTGAGGGGCGCATCGGCGCTCCCGACGGACCGGTCGACGGCCGCGCGGCGGCGCAGTTCAGCGAGGTGCGCATGGAACACTTCGCCGAGCACGGCGACCTGGCCGCCGCCACCGAACACCAGGACTACGAGGTGACCCCTTGAGCAACGTCGAGGTCCTCATCCAGCGGCTCGACGCCGAGCTGCCGATGCCGTCCTACGCCCACCCGGGAGACGCGGGCGCCGACCTCTACGCGGCCGAGGACGTCGAGTTGCTGCCCGGCGAGCGGGCCGTCGTCGGGACGGGGGTGGCGATCGCCCTGCCCGACGGCTACGCCGCGTTCGTGCACCCGCGCTCGGGGCTGGCGGCCAAGCACGGCGTCACTCTGGTCAACGCGCCCGGCACCGTCGACGCGGGATACCGCGGCGAGATCAAGGTGACGCTGATCAACACCGACGCCAAGGAGCCGTTCCGCCTCCAGCGGGGCGACCGCGTGGCGCAGCTCGTGGTCCAGCGGGTCGAGCGCGCGGCCTTCTACGAGGTCGAGCGGCTGCCGGGTTCGATGCGCGGCGCCAACGGGTTCGGATCCACAGGACGATGATCAATGGGCCGCGTTGACGGCCCACGAGCGAGGAGAGTGAGGAACGTGTTCCGACGTCGTCGTCGTGAGCAGCCGGAAGAGGTGGCCGGGCAGGAGCCCGCCGCCCCCACGCGAGAGTCCGGCCCGTGGGACGCCGACGAGTCCCACCCGGAGAGCGACAGGATCGACCTCGGCGGCCTGCGGCTGCCGTACAACCCTGACTTCGACGTACGGCTGGCCTCCGTCGGGGACCAGCACGTCGGCGTCGTCGTCCTCTACGAGGAGAGCTCGCTGCAGCTTCAGGCCCTGGCCGCGCCACGGAGCTCGGGCCTGTGGGACGAGGTCAAGACCAAGATCCTGGCGCAGTCCAAGCAGCTGGAGGAGCGGGAAGGCCCGTTCGGCAGCGAGCTGGCCGGCGAGATGAGGATCGACGGGGCCACCCGTCCCGCTCGATACATCGGCATCGACGGGCCCCGCTGGTTCCTGCTGGCGGTGATCTCCGGCAAGGCGGCGCTCGACGAGAACGTCGCGGCGGCGTACATAGACTTTGTGAAGGACGTCGTGGTGGTGCGCGGCGACGAGCCCATGGCCCGTGAGGAGCCGATTCCGCTGCGCCGTCCCAACGAACAAGTGAGCGAGAAGGCGGACGAGCGGCCCGGGCTCAACCCGTTCAAAAGAGGGCCTGAAATAAGCGAGATTCGCTGAGGGCTGACATCGCGCCGACATCACATAGGCTGATTCATCATGAGTACGGCAGAGCCTCCGAAACGCGGGGGATTGCGCGGGTTCTTCAGTCGGCTGGCCTCACCCCAGTCCGAAATCGAGGCCCAGGAACTGCGGGAAGACGCCGACGGGGTGGGCGCGACCCCCATCGTCTCGTGTGGTGGGCGCAGGCGCTTCTGCGTAGCCGGTACGCTACGTACAGTGACACTGCGTCCGCGGGGCGGCGCTCCCGCTCTTGAGGCCGAGCTCTACGACGGGTCCGACGTGATCGACCTGGTCTGGCTCGGCCGCCGCAAGATCGCGGGCATCGAGCCCGGTCGCACGGTCAAGGCCGAGGGCCTGGTCAGCGTCCAGGACGGGCGCAAGGTGATGTTCAATCCGCGTTACGAGCTGCGCCCAGGGAGTTGACACGTGAGTGCTGAGGCGGAAGAGGTCGCCCACGACACCGTTGAAGCGGCGGTGCGAGCCCAGCTCGCCAAGGCGTTCGGCGGCGTGCGCGGCATCATCGAGGCGGCGATCCCGACGATCGCGTTCACGCTCTGCTGGGTCATCACCGAGGAGCTGAAGCTCTCGCTCATCGTCAGCGTCTCGCTGTCGGTCCTGCTGCTGCTGGTTCGGATCGTGCAGCGGTCCACGCCACAGTTCGTGATCAACAGCCTGATCGGCATCGCGATCGGCGCGTTCTTCGCCAGCCGCAGCGGTGACGCGAAGGACTACTTCCTGCCCGGCATCCTGTGGAACGCCGGCTACATGGTGGCGATGCTGCTGTCGATCGTCACCCGCTGGCCGGTGGTGGGCTTCCTGATCGGCTCGGTCACAGGCGACCCGACCGCCTGGCACAAGGACCCGGGCATCGTGAAGCTGTGCACCCGGCTGACCTGGCTGCTCATGCTGCCTTGCGCGGTCCGGGTGGCCGTGCAGGCACCGGTGTACTTGTTCGGGGGCGGCGACGAAGCGGTCGCCGCCCTCGGTCTCGCCAAGATCGTCATGGGCTGGCCCCTGCAGGTGGCCGCCCTCGCCGCCATGCTCTGGGTGCTGGGCCGCGGCCGCACCCCGATCAAACCGGTCGCCCCGGCCTGACCCTGCCCGCCTCCGTCCCGGCCGGGCAGACCCGCCCGGCCCCGGCGTGGCCAAGGCTTTAGGCTGCGTCGGGTGATCATCATCCGAATCCCGGGGTCGAAGTCCATCACCGCCTGACGCGGTGACCGTGACCGGCAACGGCCGGTTGCGTGGCCTCACCACGAGCATGCGCGACATCTCCGACACCGTCCCCACGCTCGCCGCGATCGCGCCGTTCGCGGACGGGCCGGTGCGCATCGAAGACGTCTACAACACCAGGATCAAGGAGTGCGACCGCCTGGACGCCTGCGCCGAGAACCTGCGGCCGCCTGGGTGTGCCCGTAAGCACCGGACGGGACTGGATCGAGATCCACCCGGCCGAGCCGCGCGCCGCCGAGATCGCCTGCCACGGGGATCACCGGATCGCCATGTCCTTCAGCGTCACCGGCCTGCGTACACCGGGCATCACGCTGGACGAGCCTGGCTGCGTGAAGAAGACGTTCCCCGGCTTCCACCAGGCCCTGGCTGACCTGCGGGCGGGCTGGGCGCTCTCCTAGCGGCCGCGATCAACGGTAAAGACCTCCGGAGCAATCCCTTAAGCAGGTGATCCACTTGCGCGGGTACGAAGGTCGGCGAACGATCACGCCGTATCGGGGGCCCCACCATGTATAGAAGCGCCATCATGGCCGTGACCACGACCGCCGCCGCCCTGCTCCTGTCTGCCGGGCCCGCGATCGCCGACGACGACTGGCTCGGACCGGATCACGCTCTGTGCGGAGGGGGCGCGGAGGCGACGCCGGGCTTCGACGTGTTCTTCATGCCGGAGGGAGTCTTCTTCGTGCCGCAGAGGGTCGCCACACCCTGCGCGGACACGAACGACCCCCACGACTCCCCATTGATGGACTGAGCACCCCCAGCGCGAGGACCTTGCTATCCGCCTCCGGAACCCTTGGAGGCCCGGAGCCCCTTGGCGACCCTGGGACGTCCTGGGCGTACCGGCTAGTGCTGGGAGAGGAGGTGGGCCAGTTCCTGCTCGACCTCCTGGTTGGCCACGAACAGCAGCTCGTCGCCCGCCTCCAGCGGATCGTCGGCCGTAGGAACCAGGACCCGCCCCTCGCGGAGGATCGCCACCAGGGCCGCGTCCACCGGCCAGGGGACCGAGCCCGCTCGTTGGCCGACGACAGGGGCGTCCTCCGCCAGTGTGAGCTCCACCAGGTTGGCCTGGCCCTGGCGGAAGGTCATCAGGCGGACGAGGTCGCCGACGCTGACCGCCTCCTCCACCAGCGCACTCAGCAGGCGCGGGGTCGAGACGGCCACGTCCACGCCCCAGGACTCGTTGAAGAGCCACTCGTTGTTGGGGTGGTTGATGCGGGCGACCACGCGTGGCACGCCGTACTCGGTCTTGGCCAGCAGCGAGACGACCAGGTTGACCTTGTCGTCGCCGGAGGACGCGACCACGACGTGGCAGTTGTTGAGCCCGGCCTCGTCCAGGGAGGCGATCTCGCAGGCGTCGGCGAGGAGCCACTCGGCGCGCGGCACGCTGTCGATCTTGATGGCTCGGGGGTCGATGTCGATGAGCAGGACCTCGTGGCCGTTCTCCAGGAGTTCGGCCGCGATGGAGCGGCCGACGGCGCCTGCTCCGGCGATGGCGACGCGCATCAGTCGTCCTCTTCCGGTGCCGCGGCGAGCACCTTGTTGATCCGGTCCATGTCGTTCTCCGCGGCGATGACGTGCATAACGTCACCCTCCTGCACCACGGTGTCGTCCGTGATGGTCAGGGCCTCACCCATGCGGTTGATGAAGGCGGCACGAGCTCTGACACGCGCCTCGAGGTCGACGACGCGGGTGCCGATCCATTCAGGATGTACGGTGACCTCGGCCAGGATGACGGTGCCCGTGGGGTCGCGCCAGAGCGGCTCGGTGCCCTCGGGAAGGATGCGGCGCATGATCTGGTCGGCCGTCCAGCGGACGGTCGCCACCGTGGGGATGCCCAGCCGCTGGTAGACCTCGGCCCGGCGAGGGTCGTAGATGCGGGCCACCACGTTGTCCACGCCGAACGTCTCGCGGGCCACGCGGGCGGAGATGATGTTGGAATTGTCGCCGCTGGAGACCGCGACGTACGCGGCGGCGGACTCGATGCCGGCCTCGGTGAGCACGTCGCGATCGAAGCCGATGCCCGTCACCCGCCGCCCCCGGAATCCGGCGCGCAGCCGCCGGAACGCCTGTGGGTCGCGGTCGATGATGGCGACGGAATGGCCGCTGTCTTCGAGGATGTGGGCGAGAGTCGAGCCGACCCGGCCACACCCCATGATCACTATATGCATTTCCCCCCGCATGTTCGCGGTCGGCCGGTTGCTGGACACCAGTATGGCCCGAAGGGGGAGCGCCTCGTTTAGGGCCTCGGCATGGGGCTAGCATCTCGTTACGTGGCGAAGGTAACGGATCTTGTCAAACGCATGCTCGTGGGGCGGGCCCTACGTAGCGGGCAACTCCATGAGCAACTTCTCCCTAAACGGGTCGCACTCCCGGTTTTCGCGAGTGACGCGCTCTCTTCTGTGGCGTATGCGCCGCAGGAGATTCTGGTCATCCTGTCCCTGGCCGGCGTCTCCTTCTATACCTACAGCCCCTGGGTCGCGATCGCTGTCGTGGTCGTGATGCTCACCGTCGTGGCGTCGTACCGGCAGAACGTGCACGCCTATCCCAGCGGCGGCGGTGACTACGAGGTGGCGACCACCAACCTCGGCAAGAGCGCCGGGCTCACCGTCGCCAGCGCGCTCATGGTGGACTACGTGCTGACCGTGGCCGTGTCCGTAGCCAACGGCGTCGACTACGTCGGCGCCACGATCCCGTTCGTGGGCGAGCACAAGCCCGCCATCGCCATCGCCATCGTCATCCTGCTCACCGTGGTCAACCTGCGCGGCATCCGTGAGTCCGGCGTCGCCTTCGCCATTCCGACGTACGCATTCATGATCGCGGTCCTGATCCTGATCGCCTGGGGCGGGTTCCGGCTGCTGGTGCTGGGTGACAATCTCCAGGCGCCGAGCGCCCACTTCACCATCCAGCCCGAGCAGACCAACCTGACCACCTTCGCCGCCGCGTTCCTGATCCTGCGCGCGTTCTCCTCCGGCTGTGCCGCCCTGACAGGCGTCGAGGCCATCAGCAACGGCGTGCCCGCTTTCAGGAAGCCCAAGAGCAAGAACGCCGCCACGACGCTGCTGATGATGGGCCTGGTCGCGGTCACCATGTTCGGCGGCATCATCGCGCTCGGGCTGGCGTCCGGGGTGAAGATCGCCGAGCCGTCCGTGGTCGCCGAGGACCTGCTCAAGCCCGACGGCACGCCCGTCGGCCCCGGCTACTACCAGCAGCCGATCATCTCCCAGGTGGCAGACGCGGTGTTCGGCGGCGGGTCGCTGCCGTTCGTGGTGATCTCGGCGGTGACGGCCCTGATCCTCTTCCTGGCGGCCAACACCGCCTTCAACGGCTTCCCGGTGCTCGGCTCCATCCTGGCGCAGGACCGTTACCTGCCGCGCCAGCTCCACACCCGCGGCGACCGGCTGGCCTTCTCCAACGGCATCGTCATCCTGGCGGCTGGCGCGTGCCTGCTGCTGTGGGGCTTCCAGGCCGACGTCAGCCGCCTGCTGAACCTTTACATCGTCGGCGTCTTCGTCTCGTTCACGCTCAGCCAGACCGGCATGGTCATCCACTGGACCCGCCACCTGAAGACCGAGACCGACCCCAAGGTGCGCCACCAGATGCACCGCTCCCGCGTGATCAACTTCTTCGGCGGGATCATGACGGGGCTCGTGCTGGTGGTCGTGCTGCTGACGAAGTTCCTGGTCGGGGCGTGGATCGTGTGCATCGCGATGCCGATCCTGTTCCTGATGATGAAGGCCATCAGGCGCCACTACGACAACGTGGCCGCCGAGCTGGAGGTCACCGAGGACTACGAGCCGGCCATGCTGCCCGCGCGCAACCACGCGATCGTGCTCGTCTCGAAGATCCACAAGCCGACCCTGCGCGCCCTCGCGTACGCCCGCGCCACCAGGCCGTCCACGCTGGAGGCCGTCACGGTGGGCGTCGAGGGCGAGGAGGCGCGCAAGCTGCAGGAGGAATGGGAGCGGCGGGGCATCCCGGTGCCGCTCAAGATGCTCGACTCGCCGTACCGCGAGATCACGCAGCCCATCCTCGACTACGTCAAGACCCTGCGGCGGCGCTCGCCGCGCGATGTGGTGACCGTGTTCATCCCCGAGTACGTGGTCGGCCACTGGTGGGAGCACCTGCTGCACAACCAGAGCGCGCTCAGGCTGAAGGCCCGGCTGCTGTTCAAGCCGGGGGTCATGGTGACGAGCGTGCCCTGGCAGCTGCACTCCTCCGACCGGCTCAAGGGCAGGCCCGAACCGTTCGCTCCCGGGGCCGTGCGCCGGCCCTGGCACGAGACCGTCAAAGATGAGCAGCAGCTCCGGGCATAGGGTGTTCCTGTGGAACAGGCATCTCTCGAGTTGACGGTAGGTCCGGTCGCGCACGGCGGCTGGTGTGTGGCGCGCCATGAAGGGCGCGTGGTGTTCGTACGGCATGCGTTGCCCGGCGAGCGCGTGATCGCCCGCGTCACCGAGGAGACCGCCCGGTTCCTGCGCGCCGACGCCGTGGAGATTTTGGAGGCCTCACCCGACCGGGTGGTGCCGCCCTGCCCGTACGCGGGCCCGGGGCGGTGCGGCGGCTGTGACTGGCAGCACGCGACGCCGGAGGCGCAGCGGCGGCTCAAGGCGCAGGTCGTGGCCGAGCAGCTGCAGCGGCTCGCGGGCATCTCGCGCGAGGTCGTGGTGGAGGAGGTGCCGGGGGCCAAGGACGGGCTCGGCTGGCGCACGCGGGTGCAGTTCGCCGCCACGCCCAGCGGCGAGCTGGGCTTCCGCCGGCACCGCTCGCACGAGATCGAGGTCGTGGACGCCTGCCTGATCGCCCATCCCGAGGTGGAGGCGGTCGGGGCCGAGCAGCGCTCCTGGCCGGGGGCGTCCGGCGTGGAGGTCATCGCGTCCTCCGCCGGCGATCGGGCCGTGGTGGTCGCGCCCAGGCCGCGCCGTAGTGTCACGGTGCCCGATCTCGACGCGTCCGCCTCGGTCCTGCTCGACCAGGGCAAGGGCCGTACGGTGCCGCGGCGCGGCTCCGGGGTGCTGCGCGAGCAGGTGGGCGACCGGGAGTTCCGGGTGGCGGGCAGCGGTTTCTGGCAGGTGCACCCGGGGGCCGCCGAGACGCTGCTGGACGCGGTGCTGGTGTACGCGGCGCCGGAGCCGGGGGAGTGGGCGCTCGACCTCTACTGCGGGGTGGGGCTGTTCGCGGCCGGGCTGGCCGAGGCCGTGGGGCCGTCCGGCGCGGTGTTCGGCCTGGAGTCTGACGCGGCCGCCGTGCGGGACGCCCGGGCCAACCTGCGCGACCTGCCACAGGCCCAGGTGGAGCGGGGGCGGGTCGAGGAGGCCCTGGACCGCTTCCAGATCGAGCGCGCGGACATCGTGGTGGTGGACCCGCCCCGTTCCGGGCTGGGGCGCGAGGTGGTGGAGCGGATCGCCTCGATGGACGCGCTGCGCATCGTGTACGTGTCGTGCGACCCGGCCACGCTGGCGCGGGATCTGGCCTGGCTGGCGGAGCGCGGTTACACCCTTTCTGATTTGCGGGCTTTTGACGCATTCCCGATGACCCATCACGTGGAGTGCGTGGCGCTGCTGGTCAAGAGTTAGATCATGCTGCGGCATGGACGGCGCACGCGAGCCGATCGGATCGGCGTGGGCGGCGTGACCTTCGTCGTGCTCGGATTCTTGCTCGGGAAGTTCTTCGGACAGCAAGTCTCGGGGCGCCTTGATATCGGTACGACGGCGTGTCAGGACGCCGGGCGGTACGGGTGTGCTCCCGTTCATTAAGCGGCCTGTTGTCTCCTGACCCGTGCCCCGATTGAAATTTACTTTCACAGGCGGAGAAACGGGTGAAGGCTGCTTGCAGATTGGTAGACCCTCATGCACCGTGGAATCAAGATTGAGAAAGGAGGAACAGTGCAGGTCAGGGGGCCAATCCGGGGGGAGGTGATACCAGGGATGTGCGATCCATCGGGCTTTGGGACCACGATCGTGCAAGAGCTCGGACGCATAGTCCGGGATGCGATCAAGTCAACACCCCGGACCGTACGGTTTCTCGTGATACTTGCCGCCGTTGTCATAGCGATCGGCGCTGTAAGAGCCATGATCGACTAAACGGCGTCGCATGTAGTAGCGATACATGCGAATGAGGCAAGGCTAACGTGGGGAAGGCCAAGTGTCGAGCTTCCCCACGTGATGCCTTCCTGAATTCCCACAGCTCAGGCGGCCTGCAGCAGGCGCACAGAGCTTTTCCCCTTTCCCAGCTGTAGCCGGGGAATTCCGCGCGGATGTTGACCTCGACCTCGCTTGAGGTTGCACAGTGGGGCGCATGGATAGCTTCGAGATCGGCGTCGTGCTGCCCGGGGTCGACGTCCAGCGCCGGGACGGCATCGACCTGCCAACGGCCGCCCGGCACGCCGAGGACGCCGGGCTGGACGGCGTATGGCACGGCGACCACCTGGCCATCGGGGGGCCGACGCTGGACGGCCCGATCGCCCTGGCGATCGCGGCCGCGGTCACCGCCGAGGTCAGGGTCGGCACGAGCGTGTTCATCCCCGCGATCCGCCCCCTCGCCTGGGCCGCCAAGCAGATCGCGTCCTTGCAGCACGTCTCCGGCGACCGCCTCGTGCTGGGCGTGGGATCGGGCGGCGGGCCCGGGCAGTGGGCCGCGGCCGGAGTGCCCTATGGCTCGCGTGGCCGCCGTACCGACACGGCCCTGGAACTGCTGCCCCGGTTGCTGGCGGGTGAGGAGGTACGGCTGCCGGACGAGCCTGGCGAGCCGCCGGTCCGGTTGGCCCCGGCTGCCGCGATGCCCCCTGTGTGGGTCGGCAACGCGTCCGCGCCGGCGATCCGGCGGGCCGCGCGGCTGGGCGACGGCTGGTTCCCGTCCCTGATCTCGCCCGGGGAGGTGGTCGAGGGCCGGGCACGCCTCGCCGAACTGGCCGCCGAACACGGCCGCCCCACACCGGTCATCGCGATCGGCGGCGCGGGCGCCCTGGGTGGCGGACCCGGCCTTCCGTCCCGGGCGGAGATCGCGTCGGGCATCAGCGCCGCCTACGGGCGCCCCCTGGAGGAGGTCGTCGAGATCCCGCTCACCGGCCATCCGAAGGAGGCCGCCGAGAAGCTCGCCGCCTACCGCGAGGCGGGGGCCCGCCAAGCGATCATCGGGATATCGGGCGGCGACTGGCGGACGCAGGTCGACCTGCTGGCGGAGGCCCGGAGCCTGCTGCGTTAGCCGGGCGGCACGTGCCGGCCGGGCGGCTCTCCCGCGTGTACTCCTACGACGCCCTCGGCTCCAACGCCGTGGTGCCGATCGGCAACGCGCCGGGCCCGCGCAGACGGCGCTCGGGCTGGCCGGCGCGCTCTGGGCCGGTCCTCATGACGGTCGCCGCCACCGCCGTCGTGCGCGGGGTGCGCGAGCTCCCGGTGGACGACGCGAAGGTTCACGGCGTGTGCGGTCAGAGCCAGCCCATGCGCTGGGCTGTCCTGATGGCCTCCAGGCGGTTCTGCGCGTTGAGCTTGGCCATCGCGCTCGACAGGTAGTTGCGTACGGTGCCCTCGGTCAGGTGCAGCTCGGCCGCGATCCGCGAGATCGTGGCCCCGTCGCCGGCCAGCCGGAGCGCGTCGCGCTCGCGCTCGGTCAGAGGGCTGTCCCCGGCGGCCATCGCCGCCGCGGCCAGCTCGGCGTCGAGGTAGCGGCCGCCGGCCTGGACCTTGCGGATCGCCATGGCCAGCTCTTCCGCCGAAGCGTCCTTGCCGAGGAAGCCGCTCACGCCCGCCGCCATGGCCCTGCGCAGATAGCCGGGGCGGCCCAGGCTCGTCAGGATGATGATCTTGCACTGGGAGCTGATCTGCTCGGCCGCGCTGAGGCCGTCCATGCCGGGCATCTCGATGTCGAGCACGGCCACATCAGGCCGGTGTTCGGCCACGGCGGCCACGACCTCGTCGCCCCTGCCCACCTGGGCGACGACCTCGATGCCTTCCTCGAGGTCGAGCAGGGCCGCGATGGCGCCCCTGATCAGGTGCTCGTCGTCCGCCAGCAACACCCGGGTCGTCATGCGGGCACCGCCGCCCGCAGCAGGTAGCGGCCCTCGTGGGTCGGCGAGGCCTCCAGGGTGCCGCCCGCCGCTCGCACGCGCTGGGCCAGCCCCGCCAGGCCGTTCGGCGTGGGCTCGCTCACCGGCCCGCTCAGCCCGTCGTTGGACATCTCCAGCACTCCGTCCTCGATCGTGATCGTGCAGCGTTCGGCCTTGCTGTGTTTGAGCACGTTCGTCGCGCCCTCGCGCACGACCGCGGCCAGCAGCGTGCGGGCCTCAGGCGACAGCGTGCCCGTCTCCGCGTGCACGGTACACCGTACGTCCGCCGCCTCCAGCACCGCGCGCACGCTGGCCAACATCTCGTCCAGGTCGACGGCCCGGTAGCTCTGCACGACCGAGCGGACCTCCCGCAACGACTGCCTGGCCTGGTCGCGTACCGCGAACATCTCCTCGGCGGCAGCGTGAGCGTCGGCGGGCAGCGTGCGCGATGCGTTCTCCGTCCGGGCCGCGATGTCGGTGAGGCTCTGCCCGAGCAGTGAGTTCAGGTCGCGGGCGAAGCGCAGCCGCTCCTCCGACACCGCCAGCCTGGACTGCGCCTCCTGCCCTTCGTGGGCCTCCTTGGCCACCCGCCACAGCCACAGGTTCGCCAGCACGCCGCCCACGCTGACGGCGGTGAGCAGCGCCTGCGTCAGGATCAGCGCCGGCACGAACCCGCTCAGCAACCCCGCGTAGAGGTTGAAGGCAACGACGGACAGCACCGACAGGACGACGGCGGTGCGCCTGCGCACGAACGGCGCCAGCGTCGCCAGCCACGCCGGGATGGCCCACATGAGCCCGATGACCGCCAGGAGCAGGCTGAGCACCCCGGTCACCGCCAGGATCGCCGTCGGCCGCGAGCCGCCTCTGATGGCCACCCTGAACGGCCGCGTCGCCAGTACGTTGAAGGCCAGCAGCAGGACGGTGCCGGTCACGACCACCGGCAGGAGCACCGCCCCCAGCTGCTGCCAGCGGACATACAGGTCGTAGTAGCCGATGAGGGAGCCCAGCAGGATGGCGTCGGTGGAGTAGACGATCAGCCAGCGGAGCTTGTCCAGCTTCGTCGCGCGCCACATCACGTCGGCACCGCCGCGCGCAGCAGGAACTCCCCGGCCGGGGTGGGCGCCGCCGAGAAGGAGCCGCCCGCCGTGGCCAGCCGCTCCGACAGGCCGCGCAGGCCGTTGCCGGGGGCGGGCGGCGGCCCGGGCACTCCGTCGTTGAGCATCTCCAGCACTCCGCCGTCGATGGTGATCGCGCAGCGTGTGGCGGTGCTGTGTTTCAGCACGTTCGTGGTCCCTTCGCGGACCGCCCACGCCAGCAGCGTCCTGGCGGCCGGCGACAGGCCATCGGCCCTGACGTCGATCACGCAGCGGGCGCCCGCCGCCTCGAGCGCGGCACGCGCGCCGGACAGCTCCTCGTCCAGGTCGAGCATCCGATATCCGTGCACCGCCTGCTGCACCTCGGCCAGCGAGTCGCCGGCCAGCCGGCGCACCTGGGCCATCTCGTCGGCCGCCCGCTCGGCGTCCTTGGTCGCCAGCTTGGCGGCCAGCTCGCTCTTCAACGTGATGACCGACAGGCTGTGCCCGAGCAGGTCATGCAGGTCGCGGGCGAAGCGTAGCCGCTCTTCCGACACCGCCAGCCGGGCCTTCGCCTCCTTGCTGTCGTGGGCGTCCCTGATCGTCCACCAGAGCCAGCGCCAGAGCAGCATGGAGGCGGTGATCACGATGGCGCTGATCGTCTCGGGGATCAGCACGTCCAGCCAGGACCGGTCGGTGATGGCCACGACGTAGCCGCTGACCAGACCCACCACGGCCACCCCCAGGCCGAGGGTCACGGTCAGCGGGACGTACAGTGCCGCGATCGACAGCCACAGGACACCGAGCTCCAGCCAGCTGGGCGTGTCCTGAAGCGGGTGGTGCGGCAGCAACACGACTGAGACCGCCGTGAAAAGCGTCGCGATCACCAGCTTGGGCGTGGGGCGGCCCGGCCTGCTGTCGTAGGCGTCCCTGAGCAGGAAGGGGAAGAGCCCGAAGAACCCGAGCATGCAGGCGATGGTGATCGTGGCGTTGAGCGGGCTGATGCGGCCGGCCGTGGCATGCAGCACGGTGAGGGTCACCATCAGCACGCCCAACAGGCCGATCGCGGCGTCCATCCAGAGGAGCAGGAGCTTCCGCGCCGTCTCCGGACGCGCCGCCATCACGTCCTCCCCCTGCCGCCGGAACCCTCATCGGTCTCGGAAATCCTATATTCAGGGAGGGGCCCGCCAAAGAATCCGCGACACGTCGGGCGCCGGGGCGACTCCGCGTAGCGACAGCCAGGCCAGGCCGTGGCGGGTGGCGTACTCGGTCAGCGTGCGGGCGTCGATCTCGTTCAGGTCGCCCGAGCCTGTCAGCACGGGGGTCAGTGCGATGCGTCTCCACGCCTGGTCGGGGTCGTCCAGGCCCTGGGCCTGCGCGATCTGGTCCCTGGCCGCCAGCACGGCGTCCGCCACCCGGTGCAGGCGGCCGTCGGCGGAGCCGCGCGGCTCGATCTCGGCCAGC
This sequence comes from Nonomuraea sp. NPDC049784, assembly GCF_040659615.1. Lineage (NCBI taxonomy): Bacteria > Bacillati > Actinomycetota > Actinomycetes > Streptosporangiales > Streptosporangiaceae > Nonomuraea > Nonomuraea sp. NPDC049784. The sequence goes on along the minus strand of NZ_JBFAMX010000109.1, from coordinate 1,148 downwards.
AGGTTGACGGTGCCGATCTCGGCGCCCGCCTGGCGGGTGGTGCGCAGCATCGCGACGTCGCCCGCGTCCAGCCCGTCCTGTCTCAACGGCAGCGTGAAGCTGACCTGGAGCGGTCGTTCGCGCTGCATGGCGTAGATGGCCCGCGCCCTGCGCAGCACGGCGGCCTTGTCGTCGCTGTCGCGGACCTCGAAGTCGACGGCGGCGGCGTCGAACGCCCCGACCACTCTGCGGTAGGCGGCCGCGAGCCCGCCGGGCCTGGTGCACGTGTCGGCCAGCTCCCGCCCGTCCGGGCCGCCGAACACGGGCGCGGCGTCGCCGCCCATGGCCCTGAGCCGGCCGATCCGGTTGGCCACGGGGTTCTTGCCGGGGTCGAGCGGGCCGGAGTCGGACGGGCCGTTCCATTTGGGTACGCAGCCGTCGTCGCCCGCCACGAGGTGGCCGAGCGCGTAGTGGCGCACTCCGGTGCGCCGGGACTCCTTGGACAGGTCGAAGGCGGGTTCGCGGGCGGTGTCGACGAATTCGACGAACCCGGCGGCCGGCTCGCCGGCCACCGGTGGCGAGGCGGCAGGGGTTTGCCTCACCACCGGCGGCGGCTTCGGCGCGGGACTGGCGCCCGCGGGGAGCATCCGCACCACCATGCCGGTGGCGCCGGCGAGCACAAGCGCGCTGAGGATCGAGAGTGGGCGCGGGAGCGTGCCTGGCTCCCTCTTCTGCCGCGGCATGGGCAACCCCGTGTGATCAGTCGGCTACGTACCGGCGCTTTCGTGAACGCTAGCAAGCACGCGGGCCTCCGTGCGGGGCTTTTCCGGCGCGCGTCCGTTGTGTACGCATAATGGCGTCATGAAGCTGCGGATCTTCACTGAGCCCCAGCAGGGCGCGACATATGACGACCTGCTCACCGTCGCCCAGGCCACCGAACGGCTGGGCTTTGACGCTTTCTTCCGTTCCGACCACTACATGCGCATCGGCCCCGGTGACCCGGGCCCCGGCTCCACCGACGCGTGGATCACCCTCGCCGGACTGGCCAGGGAGACCTCGAGGATCCGGCTGGGCACCCTCGTGACGCCGGCCACGTTCCGGCTGCCCGGGCCGCTGGCGATCAGCGTCGCGCAGCTCGACCCGGCCGCCGCTCCTCAGGTCGACCTGCG
>NZ_JBFAMX010000108.1:0-26058 GCF_040659615.1 Nonomuraea sp. NPDC049784 | reverse complement strand
GGCGGCAGCAGGACCATGGCGATCAGCCCGGCGCCCTCGCCCTTCCTGAGCTGCACCCGGATGCCGTGACGCAGCGCCAGGCGGCCGACCACGAACAGACCCATGCGCCGCGAGACCGACACGTCCACGACGGGCGGCTCCGCCAGGCGGCGGTTGGCCTCGGCCAGCTCGTCCTCGGTCATGCTGATGCCGGTGTCGCTCACCGACAGCAGCGCGCCGCCGCCCTCGATGAGACTGCTGGTGACCATGACCTGGGAGTTGCTCGGGGAGAACTGGATGGCGTTCTCGACCAGCTCGGCAACCAGGTGGACCAGGTCGTTCGCGGCGCTGCCGAGCACGGAGGTGCCCCGGTGCACCTTGACCTGGACGCGCTCGTAGCCCTCGACCTCCGAGAGGGCGGCGCGTACGACGTCGACCAGCTTGGCGGGCTGACTGCGCCGGCGGGTGGCCTCGTGACCGGCGAGGACCAGGAGGTTCTCGGAGTTGCGGCGCATGCGGGTGGCCAGGTGGTCGAGCTTGAACAGGTCGGACAGCCGGCCGCCGTCCTGCTCGCCCTTCTCCAGGCCGTCGATGAGCGAGATCTGCCGTTCGACCAGCGTCTGGGTGCGGCGCGAGAGGTTGACGAACATCGAGCTGATGTTGCTGCGCAGCTCGGCCTCCTCGCCCGCCAGGCGCACGGCCTGCCGGTGCACCTGGTCGAAGGCCCTGGCCACCTCACCGATCTCGTCGTTGCCCTCGACCTCGATCGGCCGCACGTCGCCCACGGACGCGTCACCGCTGGCCCGCAGCCGGTGCACCACGTCGGGCAGCCGGAAGCCGGCCACCTCCAGCGCCTCCGTACGCAGCCTGCGCAGCGGGCCGACCATGGAGCGGGCGATGGCCACGGTGAGCAGCAGGACGAGCAGCAGCAGCGCCAGGATCAGGGCGCCCGCGATGATCGCGTTGCGGATCTCGGACTCGCGCAGCTCCTTGCTGCGCAGGCCCACCTCGCCGGCCAGCTGCTTCTCGATCCCGCTCAGCACCTTGACGCTGGCCGTGTTGTCCTCGAACCACTGGTCGCGGCTGCCGTCGGCGGAGATCAGGTTGTCGGTGATCCGCGCGCCCGGCGATCGGCCGCTGGCCAGCGTGATCGCGCGGGACTTGGTGAGCTGGACGTTGACGTACCGGGTGTTGGAGGTCAGCGCCCTGGACAGCTTGAGCCCGACGTCGGCGCCCGCCTCCGCCCCGACGTCGGAGATGTCGCGCAGCTGGCGGGCGTTGGAGGCGATGAACTGCTCGACCTCCTTGGCGTCCACGCGCTCGGGGTCGTAGGAGGCCTGGAGCAGCTGGATGCGCTGCCTGGAGATCTCCTCCTTGGCCGCCGCGAGCGCGTTCAGGGCGCGGAACTGGCCGATGATCTCCGAGTCGTCGGACAGCAGGCTCAGCTCGTCGTGCAGCTTGAGCAGGGTGTCGGTGAGGAAGTCATACCGGATGGTGTCGGCCTGGCCCTCGGTCCTGATCTTCGGCAGCCGGCTCAGGTCGTACTTGGCCTGCTGGGCGGCCTTGACGACGCGGGGGCCGTACGAGTCGTCCATCGTGTCGAGGTCGGCGTTCACGGTCTTGACCAGCGTGTCCACCGCCGCCTTGCGCTGATCGAGCAGCGGGGTGAGCTTCTTGCGCACCGCGCGGCTGGCACCGATCCAGCCGCTCGTGTCACGCTCCAGGCCGAGCGCCTGTACGAGGTCGCGGATGTGGCCCGCCTGGTCGGCTCCGGTCGCTGTGCGGTCGTAGTCGGCGATGCTCTGGACCGACCCCACCACGCGCGCTCCCCCGAGCACGACGCCGGCGATCGTGGGCACCAGGATGAGCGCGGTGAGCCGCCACCTCACCCGCCAGTTCCGCAAGCCGAGGCGTGGCAGTGACCGCTTCCCGCGGTCCCGCTTCGCGGCGAAGCCGCTGTCGGAGTTCCCCGTAGTCACTGCTTCCCGTACCCCTCAATTCGTCCCGCCCACGACGGGCCTTCAAGCCGTCCACAAGGTATCCGCAGCTTCTGACTTAACCGGCATTTCGGACACAATTGTTACAAATGCGACCGGTAGTCGTGTGCTGTTGGTTATCGCAGTGCGGCAAGGACCTGATCGTGGACTTGTGCCCTCTGCGCGGCGTCGCTGAGGGGGCGACCTGCACGATCCACGACATAGAAGACGTCCACCGCCTCCGCGCCGAGAGTCTCTACGCGAGCGGCCCTCACGTCAAGACCACACTCACCGAACGCCCGTCCTATACGCCACAGAAGTCCCGGCTTGTCATGGGCCCTGACTTCCACCACAGTGGCGGTCGCGGAGGCGTCGTCGACCAGTGTTACGCGAGGTGGAGCCACGGGTACGCGGGGCGGCCTCATGGAGCGGGCGCGGCGGGCCAATCTCTGTTCGATGTCAAGGCGGCCAGCAAGGACGAGACGGAGATCGGACTCCAGTGTCGCAGGGTCGGGCGGGGAGCCGTACTCGGGGATGACCGAGAACTCGATCACCGCCGTGGAGCCCGCGGAGGCGGACGAGGCCGAGCGCACGATGAGCCGGTGCGCGGAGAGCACGCCGGCGGCGCTCCACAGCAGCCCCACGCGGTCGGGTGCGACGACCGTGACCGCTCCCCCGTTGACGCGCACGGCGCCGCCGCCGTGCCTGGCGAGCGCGGCCTGCTCGGCCGACAGGGTCGGCGGCTTGGGCGGCGGCGAGCCGGCCAGCACGGACCTGACGCGGCGCACGAGGTCGGCGACGAGCCCCGCCTTCCAGCTGTTCCAGGCGGCGGGACCGGTCGCGTGCCCGTCCGCGACCGCCAGCGCGGCCAGGAGGTCGAGGACCTCCCGCTTGCCGACGGTGGCGGCGACCTTCTCGATCGTGACGGGGTCGTCGAGGTCCCTGCGGGTCGCGGTCTCGGGCAGCAGCAGGTGGTGGCGTACGACGGTGGCAAGGGTCTCGACGTCCTGCGGGGGCAGGCCGATGCGCGTGGCGATGTCGCGGACCACGACCTCGCCCGTGGCGGAATGATCCCCCGGCCAGCCCTTGCCGACGTCGTGCAGGAGCGCCGCGATCAGCAGGAGGTCGGGGCGTGAGACCTCGCGGGTGTGGCTGGCGGCGTTCGCGGCGGCCTCGATCAGGTGCCTGTCGACCGTGAAGCGGTGGATCGGGTTGCGCTGGGGACGATGGCGTACGCGTTCCCAGTCAGGAAGCAGTTTGACAAGAATGCCCGCCTGGTCCAGCTCCTCCCACACGGGCACGGCGGCGCGGCCCGCACCGAGGATCGACACCAGGCAGTCGCGCGCCTCCTCCGGCCATGGCACCGGCATGGGAGGCGACTGAGCTGCGAGCACGGACATCGTGGCGGGGGCGAGCGGCAGCCCGGAGTCGGCGGCCGCGGCGGCGGCACGCAGCACCAGCACAGCGTCCTTGCGCGGATTGACCCCCCTGGCGAGCACCACCTCTCCGCCGTGCTCGACCACGCCGTCCGCCAGCGGGCGGCGGCCTCGGGGAGCGGGGCCTGACACCAGCCTGTCAACGGTGCGCCAGGTGCCGTCGAAGGCGTGGGAAATGGTACGACCCGCCTCGGCGAGCCTGCGCATGAGCGCCTCGGCGTCGAGCAGGCCGAGCAGCCCGGCCACGGCATCCTGCTCCTGCAGCGCCAGCCGGTCGGTGCCGCGGGCGGTGACGATGTGCAGCGCGTGCCGCACGTCCAGGATGAACTCGTACGCCTCACGCGCCCTGGGGCCCGGGGCCGAGGCGACCCAGGCGGCGGCCACCGCCTGCATGGCTTGGACGTCGCGGAGCCCGCCGCGGCCGTCCTTGAGATCGGGTTCGAGCAGGAAGGCCAGCTCGCCGCTGGCCTGGGCCCGCTTGTCGGCCGCGTCGCGAAGCTCGCCGAGCCTGCGCCGGGAGTCGGCCCGCCACTCGGCCAGCACCGCCTCCCTGGCCTTCCTGGTCAGCTCCGGGTCGCCCGCCACGTGCCTGGCCTGGATGAGGCCGAGCACGGCCTTCAGGTCCTGCCTGGCGACGCTCACCGCCTCATCGACCGTCCGCACGGAGTGGTCGAGGTTGACCGCGGAATCCCAGATCGGATACCAGATCCGGTCGGCGATCCTCGCCACGTCGGCCCGGCCGTTGTGCAGCAGGACCAGGTCGAGGTCGCTGCCCGGGGCCAGCTCGCCCCTTCCCAGGCTGCCGACGGCGACTAGTGAGACGTTGTCGCCGTCGCTCGCCGTTCTGAAGAGATCCTTGAGCCAGCGGTCGGTGTCCGCGGCCCGCTCCTTGCGGGCCGCGGCGTACGAACGGGCCTCTCCCCTCACTACTGTGCCCCCTTGCCGAGCTCCGCCCGGACGCCGTCGTCCGGGCGTCGCCGCGGATCCATCGTGGATACCCTGTCGTGCTCCGCCCTGACGCCGTCGTCCCGGCTTCGCCCTGTCCAGGTCACAGGGCTTCAGGACCCCGCTCTCCCGTGCGTACACGGATGACGGTGTCCACCGGGACGGACCAGACCTTGCCGTCGCCGATCTTGCCGGTGTGCGCTGCCTTGACGATGACGTCGATCACGTCCTCGGCGTCATCCTCTTCGGCGAGGACCTCCAGGCGGACCTTCGGCACCAGGTCGACCTGGTACTCGGCGCCGCGGTAGACCTCGGTGTGGCCGCGCTGACGGCCGTAGCCGCTCGCTTCGCTGACCGTCATTCCCTTGATGCCGAACTGTTCGAGTGCCGCCTTCACGTCATCCAGCTTGAAGGGCTTGATGATCGCCGTGATGAGCCTCATGCGTCCACCTTCTTAACTGCCGGGGCGGGCCCGTTGGAGGAGGTCACGCCGGAGGCGTAGACCGTGCCGAGGTCGTAGCCGGTCTCGGCGTGCGTGGTGACGTCGATGCCGGTCTGCTCTTCCTCGGCGGAGATCCGGAAGCCCATCGTCTTGTCGATGATCTTCCCGAGAACCCAGGTGATGACGAAGGAGTAGCCGCCGACCGCGACCGGGCCGAGCGTCTGCAGGCCCAGCTGGCCGACGCCGCCACCGTAGAACAGGCCCTTGCTCTGCTGGTCCAGGAAGGGGTACGCGGCCAGGAAGCCGAGCGAGACGGCGCCGATGACGCCACCCACCAGGTGCACGCCGACCACGTCGAGCGAGTCGTCGAAGCCGAGCTTGTACTTCAGACCGACGGCGTAGGCGCAGATGACGCCGGCGAGCAGGCCGATGAGGATCGCGGCCCACGGGTCCACGAAACCACAGGCAGGGGTGATGGCGACCAGGCCGGCGACCGCGCCGGAGGCGACGCCGAGGCTGGTGGCGTGCCCGTCGCGCATCTTCTCCACGACGAGCCAGGCACCCGCGGCGACCGCGGTGGCGATCTGGGTGTTCATGAACGCCAGGCCGGCCGTGCCGTCGACGGCCAGCTCGGAGCCGGCGTTGAAGCCGAACCAGCCGAACCACAGCAGACCCGCGCCGAGCAGGACGAAGGGAAGGTTGTGGGGCCGCATCGGCTCCTTGCGCCAGCCGGAGCGCTTGCCGAGCACGAGACACAGTGCCAGGCCCGCGGCACCGGCGTTGATGTGGACGACCGTGCCGCCCGCGAAGTCCTCGATGCCCATCGTGTTGAGCCAGCCGGTGCCCCACACCCAGTGCGCGACGGGGAAGTAGACGATCGTCGCCCACAGGATGCTGAAGAGGAGCCACGCGCCGAACTTCGCCCTGTCCGCGATCGCGCCGCTGATCAGAGCGACGGTGATGATGGCGAACGTCAGCTGGAAGGCGGAGAAGACCAGGCTCGGCATGCCGGTGCCGTCGTCCTTGGTGGCGGTGTCCACCAGGCTCTGCAGGCCGAGGGCGTCGAAGCCGCCGACCACGTTGTTGATCGCCGAGCTGGCGTTGTCGGTGAACGCCAGCGAGTGTCCGAAGAGCACCCAGGCGATGGTCACCGTGATGATGGCGCCGAACGACATCATCATCATGTTCAGGACGCTCTTGGCCCTGGTCATGCCCCCGTAGAAGAACGCGAGGCCCGGAGTCATCAGCAACACCAACGCGGTGGCCGCGAGCATCCAGGCTGTGGTGCCGCTATCGATCTTCACGACGCGACCCTCCTTACATGTGACGTGTGGCCACAGCGTGTTCGCCCGGGGTTTCGTGGCTCGACCAGGCGTGTTTCACATTCGTGAATCTCGCCGGGGTGGTGTTTCGGAGAAGTTTCGGGTTTCTCACTGATGCGATTTCGGCCTAGCTATATCGGTCATGCGATACTTAGGGTTGGCTAACCTAAACCGATCAAGGAATACTCATGCGCCTTCGCCTGGCCGTCGCCGCCATGCTCCCCGTCCTCGCCCTCGCCGCCTGCGGGACGTCGACCTCATCCCAGGACGCGGGCCCGACTCGGACCGTCAAGCACGCCATGGGAGAGACGAAGGTGCCGATGACCCCCAAGCGGGTCGTGGTGCTCGACACGGACAAACTCGACACCATGGTCTCGCTCGGCATGGCGCCCATCGGCGCGGCGCAGGCTCAGGAGAACCAGAAGTGGCCCGCGTACCTCGGTTCGGCCCTGTCTGCCACCAAGGCGGTCGGCACCCTGCAGGCCCCGAACATCGAGGCCATCATGGCTCTCAAGCCGGACCTCATCCTGGGCACCAAGTTCCGCCAGGCCGCCTTCTACGACAAGCTCAGCAAGATCGCGCCGACCGTGTTCACCGAGAAGGTGGGCATCACCTGGAAGGAGAACTTCCTGCTCGACGCCGAGGCGCTGGGCAAGAAGGACCAGGCCCAGCAGCTGCTGTCGGGGTACGAGAAGCGGGCCCAGGAGGTGGGGGCCAAGTTCTCGAAACTGCAGGTGAGCATCGTGCGGTTCATGCCCACCGAGATCCGCATGTACGGACCCGAGTCGTTCAGCGGCATCGTGGTGGGCGACGCCGGCATCCCCCGGCCCGAGGCGCAGCAGCTGGCCGACCAGCAGGACAAGCGCTTCGGCAAGCTGAGCCAGGAGAACATCGCCAAGGCCGACGCCGACGCGATCTTCTACACGGCCTACGGGGACGCCGCCGCCAAGTCACAGGCAGCGGTGACCGGCGGGCCTCTGTGGAAGAACCTGAAGGCGGTCAAGTCGGGCAACGCGCACAACGTGGACGACGAGGTCTGGATGACCGGCATTGGCGTCACGGCCGCAGGCAAGATCCTCGACGACCTGGACAAGTACCTGACGCCCCTGGCCTGAGCCGTCACGGGTGGCGGGGCGCCTCGAGCCGTACCCGGTCGCCCTTCTTGATCCGGCCGGGCCGCAGCACTCCCGCGTACACCCCCGCGCACGGCCGCGGTCCCATGTCGAACACCTGCACCCGGTTGTGCCTGGCCACTGTGCGCAGCGCCTCGGCGTCGCGCTCCAGCGGCCCGTGCGCCAGGGTCGGCACGGCGCAGCGCGGGCTCGCCACGATGACCTCCAGCACCACCTCGTCACCCACGTGCAGCTCCCGGCCCACCCAGTCGTTCTCGGGGAAGCCCTCCTCCTCCGTCCCGATGACCAGATTGGGCCGGTAGCGGAGGGCTTCGACGTGCCCGCGCGGGCTGAGTGCCCCGATCCGCCCGACGGCGGAGGTGGTGATCAGGTGGATCGGCGCGAAGTCGAAGAACGTGCCTTCGGGGGCCGCGCCGCCGAGCCGGCCGACGGTGTGGGGGACCTCCGCGTCGATCCCCTCGGCCAGCACCCGCTCCGGCACTGAGCGCTCGAACTCGGCGCCCTCCGGCGGCACGTCGATCAGCTGCACCTCCCGCCCCAGCAGCTCCGACAGCTCCTCGTCCCCCGGGACTCGGGCACCTTCGATCATCAGCAGGCCGCGCCAGAGCCGCGGGTTCTTGGCACTGGCGATCTTCCCGGTCGCGACGTCCAGCACCGCCCGCGCCCGGTCCCCGGCGAGCCCGCGCTCGGTGACCTCGCTCTCGGAGATCTCCTCCCCCAGCATCGACTTGACGGGGTAGCGGCGCAGTGTCTCCAGGTGCATGCGGCCGATCTTACGGCTGGGGCGGGCGCTCAGGGCTGGGCCCAGAACCGGCGCAGATGCGGCACCAGCTCGTCCGCCCGCTCGTCGGGGAAGAACAGCCTCCCGCCCTCGATCTCGACGATCTCCTTGACGCCGGGGATCGTGTCGCGCAGCCAGCGGGTCCAGCTCACGTCGAAGAACACGTCCCCCGTGCCCCAGACCACCAGCGTCGGCACGGTCAGCACAGTGAGCTGCGGCTCGATGGCGACCAGATCCTTGGCGTCGATGGAGGTCAGCATCCGCTCGAAGGCGCGGCCGCCGTCGGGCTTGGCGAAGATCGGCCTCAGGAACGCGTCCACCAGCTCCGCCGGGTCGTCGATCCGCTCATAGCCCTCGCCGAAGGCCGTCTGAGCCAGCAGCTCCGGCTGGTCCAGCACGACCGCGGTCAGCGGGGCCAGCTCGCCCCTGGCGGCCAGCTCGACTGTAGGGATGAACGCCTCAGGCGGAGCGTTGGTGTGCACGTCGCAGTTGGTGAGGGTGAGCGTACGCAGGCGCTCTCGGTGGCGTACGGCGAAGACCTGGGCCACGGCGCCGCCGGTGTCGTTGGCGACGAGATCCACCTCGGTGAGCCCGAGACCGTCGCACAGCTCCTCGACGGCCTCGGCCAGCGCGGGGATCGACAGGTCGTCGCGCGGGGCGCTCCCGCCGTGCAGCGGCAGGTCGATGGCCACGCAGCGGCGCTCGTCACGGAACGCCTCGATGACGTGGCGCCACAGGTACGAGCTGGTGCCCACGCCGTGCACGAACAGGCTGACCGGCCCCTCGCCCACGTCGACGTAGCTGATGCCGTCCATTGACACTCCTTGGATTTCACAGACCGACTGTCGGTCTATGAAGTTACCGACTGACAGTCGGTTTGTCTAGAGTGGTCACATGAACCTCAAGGCGGAGCGCGGAGCGGCCACCCGCGACAGGGTCCTGGCGATCGCCACGCGGCTGTTCGCCGAGCGGGGCTACGACGACACCTCGATCGAGGCGGTGCTGCAGGAGTCGGGGCTGAGCAGGGGGGCCCTTTACCACCATTACGCGGGCAAGGACGCCCTGTTCGAGGCGGTGCTGGAGGCCACGGAGTCGGCCATCGGCCGCAAGATCGTCGAGGCGGTCCACGGCATCGCCGACCCGGCGGCCGCCCTCCGGGCCGGCGTCCTGGCCTGGATCTCGCTCGCCGGCGATCCGGTCATCAAGCGCCTCGTCCTCATCGACGCGCCGTCGGTGATGGGGTGGGAGCGGTGGCGTGCCATGGAGGAGCGCTACTCGTTCGGGATGCTCAAGGCCGCGCTGGAGGCCACGGGGGCGGTGCCCGCGGAGTTCCTCGACCTGCACGCGCACATGCTGCTGGCGGCCGTCAATGAGAGCGCGCTGCTGGTGGCCAGGGGCGGCGACCACGACACGGCCGTGGCCGCCGTCGAGGAGTTCCTCCGCCGCGTCCTCGAAGGCTAGGAGCCGGCCTCCAGGCCGGCGATCACTGCGCGGTGATGCGCCGGCTTTCGAGCACGTCGGCGTAGAGCGTCATCTGGTGACGCATGACCTTCCGCGTCAGCTCACCGATGCGCTCCGCGTGGTCCGCGGTCATGCTCGACACGAGGTGCACCAGAGCGACGTACCCGTCCCTCTGCACGATCGCGATGTCGGGCCACAGTTCCTTGCTGGTGATCTGCGTACGGGAAACGGTGTCGACCAGCGCCTTGTCGATCTCCGCCCAGTCGGCGTGCCAGCCGATCGGCACGGCCAGCTCCCCCCTGGCCGCCATCGAGCCGTACCAGGCCCGTACGTCCTTCAGCATCGCCTCACGGGCCGCCTCGACGCGGCGCAGATCCTTCAGCGCCCGGTAGGCGGCCCTCGCGGCCAGCATGCTCTCGAACCGGGCGATCTCCCAGCCGTGCTCCGTGACCACCATCGACTGGCGCGTGCCCGGGTCGACGAGCTCCAGCACCGTGGGCTCCGCGACCGTCTGGCAGCGCGCGCCCGCGTCCGCCATCCGGAGCCACAGGTCCCAGTCCTCCAGGCCGGTCATGGACACCCGCCACCCGCCGACCTCTTCGGCCAGCCCGGCGACATGAGCTGCCTGCGTCGGCTCGAACACCGCGTGCGTCACCTGGATCTCGGGGTGCCAGCACAGGAGGAGCGGCGGCGTGACGTCCAGCACCGCACCCGACGCGTTCACCTTGGTCGCGGCCGTCGCCGCGAGCTGGGCGCCGGCGGCCAACGCCCCGGTCAGGAGCTCGAGATGGCGCGGCAGCCAGCGGTCGTCGTGGTCGATGTAGGCGATGATCTCGCCCTTGGACTCGGCCAGGCCGATGTTGCGCGGTTCCGAGGGATGGCCGTGATGGCGGGTGCGCAGCAGGCGGATCCGTTCGTCCCGCTCGGCCAGCGTACGCACCACCTCGTCGGTGTCGTCGTCGCTGCCGTCCGAGACGACGATCAGTTCCCAGTCACGCAGCGTCTGCGCCTGCACCGACGCGATGGTGCCGGCGATGGCGGCGCCGCGGTTGTAGGCAGGACAGATCACCGAGACACGAGGCACGAACGTTTCCTCTCCGCAGGGGCCGTCAGGCCTTCGCCGGCGCGGGCTCCTGAACGCGGCCGGGGTAGGGCAGGATGACGAGCGCGATGATGTCGATCATGATGTGCACGAAGACCGGCGTGAGCAGGCTGCCCGTGCGCAGGTAGGTCCAGGTGAGTAGGGCACCGCTCACCACCGCCATCAGCGCGCCCAACGTTCCCTGGTAGATGTGCCCGAGGGCGAACACCGCCACGGCGATCACGGCCGCGATCGGGAGAGCCAGCCCCAGCTCACGCCCGAGCCCGATGAACAGGCCCCGGAAGACCACCTCTTCGCAAACCCCCGCGGAGACGGCGAGCAGGGTGGCCAGCCGGCGCTCGCGGGCGGTGCGGGCCATCAGCCCGGAGGCGCCGGCGTGCCAGGGCAGCGTGACGCCCTGTTTCGCCAGCCAGCGCAGGAGCAGCACGACCGGCACCATCCCCAGAGGCAGCGCCAGCATCGCGCCGTACGCGATCGCGGGGTCGGCCGGTCCCTTGATGCCGATGTCGGCCGCGCCGATCGTCGGCGACAGGGCCACGACGAGGATCGCCACCGCTGCCCACACCCACATCTCCGCCGACAGGGCGGTGTAGTAGCGCGGGCGGGAAACCTCGCCCCGCACGAGGCGTGGATAGGCGCGCCGGCCGAGGAAGGGAGCGATGACGGCGAGATAGAGGACGAGAGCGACGGCGAGCACCCAGGCCAGCGGTGCGGACTCGAATGGCACGGTTTTCCTCTCAGAGTTCCGCTGAGTGCGACGACCGGCGCGGGACGATGCAGGAGCCGCGCGCCAGCCGTACGGAGTACGTGGTAAATGGCATGACCGCTCCTCTCGGGCGGAGTGGCTCTACCGTCAGTTTGTGCGGGCGCGACGGCGCCGAGTAGACCCCGAAGTCATCGGCGCCTCATGACATCTGTCATCCAAACCTCGCGGACCTGCGCGAACACCGGCGAGGAAGCGGCGAGGAACTCAGCACCACGTATAAGTGCGATGTAAGCAAACAACTCAGTAAACAGCCGGAACATCGCACGATGGACTGATTGATGACCAAATACTCGGTGCTGGTCCCGTTTGTTACTCGAAGGCCTGAGCAGATTCTCCCTTACGCCGCGTTGGTGTCCCTGAGCCGGGCCCACGCGCTGTGGCAGGGGCAATCCACGCTCATCGAGCCGCACCAGGGTTTCGCCTATGCGGCCGGCGCCGGGTTCCGTTGCCCGGTGGGCTTCGGCGTCACCCTCATGCCGCTGCGGCACCCGTACGAGGCCGCGCTGCAGGCGCGGTCGGTGGCCATGACCACAGGTCACCCGGTCGTGGCAGGATTCGGCCCCGGCCCCGCGATCTTCCAGGAGAACATGCTCGGCCGGCCGTACCCGAGCCAGCTCACCGCGATCAGGGAGTACGTCACCGTGGTGCGCGGGCTGCTCGGCGGCGGCGCGGTCGACTTCCGGGGCGAGTACTTCGGGTACAGGGGCATGCTTCCGCCCGCCGTGTCACCCAAGGTCGAGATCGGGCTCGGGGTGCTCAGGCGCGGCATGGCCAGGCTCGCCGGCGAGGTCGCCGACGTCGCGGTGACGTGGCTGACTCCCGCCGCGTGGCTGGCTGACACGATCGTGCCCGCGCTGCGCGAGGGCGCGGAGGCGGCGGGGCGGGACATGCCGAGGGTGGCCGCGATGGTGCCCGTCGCGCTGCGCCGTCCCGACCGCACGCCGGCGGAGCAGGCCCTGGCCAGCAACGCCATGCACCTGCGGGGGCCGCACTACATCGACATGCTGCGGAAGGCGGGCCTGGCGGTGACGGGCCAGAACACGGCCGCCGACGCGGCGGCGCTCGTCGAAGGCGGCGCCTTCGTGAGCGGCGATCTCGAGCAGGTCCTGACGGGGCTGAAGGAGTTCGAGCAGGCGGGCGCCGACGAGATCATCCTCAACCTGACCGGGGTCTACAACCTGCAGGGCCCCGACGAGACGACGAACGAGCTCAAGTCCCTGCTGGGGGCACTGACCGGCCAGAAACTGCGCTGAAGGGGGAGCGTTGACTTCGACAAAGCGGAACCTGATGCACTGGGGCACCGGCCAGGCCCTGACTCCTGGCGAACCCCACCATGTCTCCACCCTCGTCCTGGAGGACCCCGGCTATCTGCACGCGCTCCGCAGGTCCGGCCTGGTGGGCGCGACCAGCGTGGTCTTCCTGCCCGGCGGTCCCAGCGACGACGCGGGCCCGGTGGTCGTGGGGTACACGGGTTCGTTGCGCGAGGCCGGGAGCGAGATCTCGATCTCCGACTCGTTCTTCCTGCAGACGCAGGACTACTCGACCAGCGAGTTCATGTCGGTGATCGGCCCGACCTCCATCAGGATCTTCAACGAGACCGACTTCGAGCTGTTCCTCGACGACGCCGACCGGGCGAAGGACGAGGGCCAGTTCCGCGAGTTCCTCATCCATCCCGCGGTGCGGCTGGCCGAGTTGCCGGCTCTGGGCGCGGGCATCGACCGTGACGGCCCGCGGCATCGCCTCTACGTCACCGCCGACGGCGACATCCACACCTCACCCACCGGGACCGCGATCGGCCACGCCGGCGATGACCTGCCGACCCTCCAGAAGGAATGGGCCCGGCTCAACGCGGAGAGCGACCAGCCGTGCGCCGTCTGCCTGGCGAAGGCGGTCCCCGAGGAGCGGCGGGCGGCTGAGCTCGCGTCCCGGCCCTGGCTCGGCCGCTACCACGGCGCGATCGCGGCCCAGCAGGATCTGCTGACCCGGGGCGAGAGCGACATGCGCGTCTCTGGTTTCGGCGGCCGGCTGGTGCGTGGTCTCGAGGAGGTCGGCGACCCGGCCGACATGGTGACGGCGGGCCTGCCGCTGCTGCTGTGGACGGAGGCGTCCGCCTACGTGCACACCCAGTGGCCGTCAAGGACCTTCAAGGTGGAGCACCGGGCGGGCCAGCTCGTGGAGGCGCTGCTGGTGCACGGATCGATGGAGGCGGCCGCCCAGCACGACGACCCCAAGGGCTTGGAGAGCGTCTCGTCGTTCTTCGCCAAGTCGGGCGTGCGCCTGACCGCCGAGGAGGCGTCGTGACGTCGCTCGACGCCCCCACGCTCGCCCGCGGTGCGGCCGATCTCCTGGCCGAGCTCGGAAACCGCGCGGAGGTCCATGACCTGTACAGCGCGGCGGGCGCGGCGGTCTATCACGACATGGCCGGCGCCGACACCCAGGAGGTGCGCGAGCTGGTGGCGCTGGTGCGCGGTCTGCCCGGCCCGGTGCTGGACCTCGCCGCCGGCTCGGGCAGGCTGACCCTGCCGCTGCTCGCGCTCGGCCGCGAGGTGACCGCGCTGGACCTGTCGGAGAGCCTGCTGGCGCTGCTGAGGGAGCGGCTGGCACAGTCACGCGGGAGGCTCGCCGAGCGCTGCACGCCGGTCCACGCCGACATGCGCGACTTCGCGCTCGACCAGCGGTTCGGCGCGATCGTCCTGGGCACCTCGTCGATCTCGCTGCTCGACGCGGCCGGCCGCGCCGCGCTCTACCGCGGGGTACGCGCCCACCTGCTGCCGCAGGGCCGCTTCCTGCTGACCACCGTCGAGCTGCACGCCCCGCCCGGGCAGGAGGAGGCCGAGTTCGCCTTCACCGGTCCCAGCGGCCGCTCCTACCGCTTCTTCGAACGCTGGGCGCCGCTCGACGGGCGCCGCGTGGTCGCCATCTTCCCCGCGGAGACGGAGACGGAGCAGCTCACCGTCTGCACGACCACGATCGGCGTGCTGCCCGCCGACCTCCTGGAGTCGGAGCTCACCGAGCACGGCTTCGCGGTGCGCTCGCGAATCTCGCTCGGAGACCAGACCGGCAGGCACCGCGACGTGCTGATGGAAGCCGAGGTGGCCGCATGACGCCCGCCGGCCCGCCGCTCTGGCCCGCCCTGCTGCCGCCGGACTCCCACGGCTCCGATGAGCTGTGCACGGTCTCCGCCAAGGGCGTCAGGGTCCGCTTCGCCGACGGCCGGGAGCTCTTGTGCGGCACCAGCGGCCTGTGGAACACCAACCTGGGCTACGGCAACGAGGCCATCGCGGAGGCGTCGGCGCAGGCAATGCGCGAGGCGTCGTACCTGAACGTCTTCCGCTACGAGAACGTCTACGCCCGCGAGGCGGCGGCGGCCCTCGTCGAGGTGTGCGGCCCCGAGCACTACGGGCGAGTGATCTTCTCCACCTCGGGCGGGGCGGCCAACGACGCGACGACGAAGGTCGTCCGGCAGTATCACGCGCTGGCCGGCGCGGCCCAGCGCAAGATCGTCGTCGGGCTGCTCGGCAGCTACCACGGCCTCACCTTCGGCGGCTTCGCCCTCACCGGCGAGGACCTCGGGCAGCGGCTCTACGGAGTCGACCAGCGCCTGACCCGGCACGTGCCGCCGAACGAGCCGGCGGAGCTGGAACGGCTGATGTCCCGGCTGGGCGGCCAGGTCGCGGCGGTCGTCGTGGAGCCGGTGCTGGGCAGCGGCGCGATCCCGTTGGACGACGAGTACGTGGCAACACTGCTCCGCCTGCGGCGCGAGCACGGTTTCCTCCTCGTGGCCGACGAGGTCGCCACCGGCTTCTGCCGGACGGGGAGCTTCTTCGCCACGCAGGAGTGGCCGGAGCCGCCCGACCTGCTGATCACCTCCAAAGGGCTGACGAACGGCACGGCCGCCGCCGCGGCCGTGGTGGTCTCCCACGGGGTCGCCTCGGCCTTCACCGACGCGGGCGCGGTCCTGGCACACGGCGAGACGCAGGCGGGCACGCCCGTCACCTGCGCCGCGATCCTGGCCACGATCAACGAGATGCGACGGCTGGACGCGGAGGGCATGAGCAGGCGGTTGTCCGCGCTCCTCGACGTAGAGCTGGCCGCGCTGGAGTCCGATCACCCGCTGGTGGCGGGGACCGTGGGCCGAGGATGTTTCCGCTCCATCCGCCTGCGCGGGCCCGACGGCGCCCCGCTGCCCCAGGCCGAGGTGCCCGACGTGGTCGCGGCGATCCGCAGGGCGGGCGCGATCGTGCACTACGGGGTCAACGGCGTCCAGCTCTTCCCCGCACTCACCTACACCGAGGCGGACCTGCGCGAGCTGATGGAGTGCGTGCGCAAGGGACTGTCGGCGTACGCCGCCCAGGCGGTGGACACATGACGCACATCGTGTACGGCACCGCGGGCCTGGCCCCCTGGCTGGCCAAGAGTGTGGACAGCGGAGAGACGACCCTGCTCGTGGACGCCGCCGTCGCCCAGAACCCGATCACGGAGCACGTCCGCCGTCAGATCGCGAAGGCACGGCGCAACGAGACGCTCATCGTGCTGGACGGGCCCGGCGACGCGGACAGCGTGCGCGAGCTGGCTGGTCGCCTGACCGGCACGGGACTGGTCCTGGCCGTAGGCGGCGGCTCACTGCTCGACCAGGCCAAGCTGGCCTCGCTGCTCTGCGGTGACCAGGACGCCCAGCGCCGCCTCATGGTCCGTCAGCGCAGCGGCCTGCTGCTTTTGCCGCCGCTCACCAAGCGGGCCGTACCGCTGTTCGCGGTGCCGACGACGCTCGGCACCGGGGCGGAGGTCAGCACGGTCGCGTGCCTGGCCTACCCGGAGGGCAAACGGCTGATCACCGGCGCCTGCCTGCGTCCTGACCTGGCCGTGCTCGATCCGGTGGCCACCGCGACGCTTCCCGCGGAGCTGGTCGCCGAAGGTGTGCTCGAGACGCTCTTCCGGCTCACCAGCGGCTACGCCGGCGACCACGAGGACAGGCCGACGGAGGACGCGCTGGTGGAGACGCTGGCCGCGCGCATGGCTCAGGAAGGCTACGCGGTGGCCCGCGCCCACGCGGCGGGCGGGCAGGCGGAAGACGCGCTGCTGCTGGAGATCGCCAAGCTCAGCGGCCTCGCCCACAACGAGTTCATGCACTTCGGCAGGCCCTCCTTCGTCAACAAGGGCTGGTTGATCGCCAACGAGCTGTCCACCGGGCTCGGCGCGAGAAAGATGTCCGCGGTCGCCGTGGTCATGCCGGAGCTATGGCGGCGCATCGCCCGGGGCGACGTGCGCCTGGGCTCGGCCCGGCGGCTGGCCAGGCTCTGGACTCGGATGCGCGCGGCGGCACCCGCCGGCCTCCCCTCCGATCCCGGGGAGGGCATCGCCGCCCTCATCGACGCGTGGGGCGTGGACAGATCGCTTCGCGCGGACACGGCCACGCTCGACCTGGTCGCCGGCCACATCGTCCGTTCCTGGGGCACGGGGCTGCCCATGCTCGGCGCTCTCACCAGGGACGACATCGACGACTTCCTGACGTGCGCGGTCTCTTCCACCGCGCCTCACGACTTCCCTCGCCACACGGGCGCGGGTGATCACCACATGAGAAAGGAGGTGTGCTAAATGAGCACAGCGACAGCCGAGGCACTCGACCTGTTCCCTCTCGAGCTTGGGATGCAGGAGCTGGAGCCGATGGATGCCCCCAGCTTCTGGTCCGGGTTCAAGATCGGCGTCACCATCTCGGGCGTTGCCCTCAGCTTCGGAGGCGCCGTTTTCGGCGGCACGGTAGCCCTCGCCACCGCGTCGATCATCTCGACGTGAGCGCCTACATCCTCGTGAACCGCGACTCGGTCAGAAAGGAGGAAGGCCATGGAATCGATGACAGACCTACCCCTTGAGCTGGGCATGCAAGAGCTCGAGTCAATGGAGGCCCCCTTCTGGGGAACCTTCTTCGGCGTCGCCACCGGTGTCTCAGTGGTGACCATTGTCGGATCGGCGATCAGTTACGGCGTCAGCGCCGTCGTCACCGTCATCAGCACCTGACGGCGCCACGCTCGAGCTTTGATGCAGGAGCTCGAGAAGAGGTGACCAGTTGAGGTGCGGTGGCGGCGGTCACGCCGCCACCGCACCTCACTCCCAATCGTGAAGGTGAGGCATGATGAACTCGACTGTGGTGTGGTGCATCGCCGCGAGCGTGGTCTGCGCCCTGGCGCTCCTGGTGATCCTCAACGTCGGCATGCCGGAACCGTTGCGGATCACTCTGATGATCATCGATCTGGTCGCGCTCCTGGCTTTCCTCGGCCTCCTGGTCGCCGCAGCCGTCGGCCAGCGCAATGGCTGAGCAGGGTACGAGCACCGTGCTGCGGAAAGAGCCGGATCTCGCCGTCCCCGCCAGGCCCAGACTCGCCGAGGGTGTTCAGGTGCACCCGCCGTCGGCGGAGGGCGCACTGTGGATCATCGAGCGGCCCGGCTCCTACATGAGGGTGGGAGCAGACCTGGCCAAGCTCGCGGGCGCACTCGACGGCGCCCGCGACCACGCACAGCTCCTGTCCTACCTGGGCGCGCAGTGGACCGGCGAGTCGCTGGCCTACGCGCTCGGTCAGCTCAAGCGGGCCGAGCTCCTCGACGACGGACTGCGCAAGGCACGGCGCGTCCGGTGGGTGAAATACGTGCCGCCGCTGACCGTGCAGGTCACTCTCCTGCGCCCCGATCGCCTGCTCACCGCCTGCGCGCCGCTCTTCGCCGCGCTGGCCAAGCGCGGCGGGGGGGTGGTCGCGGCGGTGCTGGCGCTCGCCGGTCTGGCCGGGCTGGCGCTCATGAGCGGGACACTCATCGACACGCTGAGCGGCCCGCTGCCGATGCCGGTGTACGCGGGCGTGGCGGTCGCGACCTACGCCGTCATCGTGCTGCACGAGTTCGCCCACGCCGCGGTGCTCACCTATTACGGCGGGCGGCCGAACCGTATGGGGTTCATGCTCCTTTACCTGCTGCCCGCGTTCTTCTGCGACGTCTCGGACGGCTGGCGGCTGGCCGAGCGGCGGCAGCGCGTCAGGGTGGCGCTGGCAGGCGCCGCCACCCAATTCGTGGCCGCGGGGTCGGCGTCGCTGGCCGCGCTGTTCACACCGGGTTCCGACCTGAGGACCGGCCTGCTGGTCTTCTCCGCGCTCAACTACGGCAGCGGGCTGCTCAACCTGCTGCCCTTCATCAAGCTCGACGGCTACCTGGCGCTGATGAGCCATCTGGACATCCCCGACCTGCGTAAGCGAGCGATGATCGACGCCCGGCGGTACACAGCCGAGCTGCTGTTCGGCGGGCGGTACGAGCGGGAGCTGCCGCAGGTGCGGTGGGCGGTGCCGTACGGGCTGGCCTGCCAGCTCTTTCCGATCTACCTCGTCGGCGGGCTGGCGCTCTCGCTCTGGGGCGACCTGCTGCGGGGCTTCGGCGTCGCCGGGACGGTCGTGCTGCTCGTCGTCGTCGGCCTGCTCATCGGCCGCCTCTGCCACGGCTTTCTGGTGCGCATGCGTGAGGCGAGGCAGGCGGGGGCGCCGGCGTGGCGGGCCGCTCTCGTCACGCTGGCCGTCGTCGGCGGAGTCGCCGCGCTGCTCGCGCTGGTGCAGGTTCCCTATTCGGTGGCCGGCGGCTACCGGTACCACGCGGGCAGAGCCGATCTGGTGCTCACCACCGACCCGGGTCCCGACGTGCTCAGGACCGGCGCGACCGTCCAGCTGCTGCGTAACGGGGTGGTGTTCAAGGAGCGCGTGGGCACGGCCAGGATCGCCGGGACCCAAACACATGAGATCTCCGTGCCGGTGTCGGTCCTGCTGCCGGTCCGCACCGACCGCGAGCTGCCCGGCACCGTCTCCGGCTACCCGCTGGAGGTGACGACGGTGCCGCCGGACAGCCAGGGCGTGGCCCGGATCGAGGCGGGTCACCGACCGCTCGGCGTCTGGCTCTACCGCACCTATGTCTCCGCCGCCTGGTGACGAACGGGAGTAACAGTCATGGAATTCATGCGATACATGGAGCACTCCCCTCCGGGCGTGCCTTTCTACGACGTCGTCGACCGGAGCGCCGACCACGGGTTCGCGCTCACCCGGCAGCCCGAACCGCCGGGCTGGCACCGCACCGAGAATTCGGAATGGGCCATTTACCGCTCGCCCGCCGAGAACTTCCTGAAACAGGGCTGGAAAATACACGCGTCAGCCACGCCGGAAAACGCGGAGAAGATCCTCGAGACGGTGTGGGACTATTGCGTGCCGCGAGAGTTCAGTTTCAAGTTCCTGAAGTCCCCGAGAGTGCTCGCCGCCAGAAACGGCAAATATGGCGAACGCGGCAGCGCGGGCAAGTTCATCACCATCTATCCCGCCGACGATCAACAGCTCGAACAGATTCTGCGCGAACTCGGCCGGCTGCTGGAGGGTGAACGCGGGCCGTACATCCTGAGTGACCTGCGCTGGCGCTCTGGACCGCTCTACGTGCGGTACGGCGCGTTCATCGAGCGCACCGTCAAGGGCGAGAACGGCGAGACCGTGTACTGCGTCGAGGACCCGGACGGGCGGCTCGTGCCCGACGTCAGGGGACCGTCGTTCCGCCCGCCGGAATGGGCGGCCCTGCCGGCCTGCCTGGAGCAGGCGGTGGCGGACAGGAGCAAGGGGACGCTGCGCGACTTCCCCTTCCGCGCGACCAAGGCCTTCCACTTCTCCAACGGCGGCGGCGTCTACTACGCCACCGACACCACGACGGGTGAGGCCGTCGTGATGAAGGAGGCCAGGCCGCTGGCGGGGCTCGACCAGCAGGGCCGCGACGCGGTCGCCCGCCTGGAGCAGGAGCACTGGGCGATGCGGAAGCTGGAAGGGCTCCCGTGGGTCCCCAAGGTCATCGACTACCGCATCGGGCACGAGCACTACTTCCTGGTCCGCGAATACGTGGACGGCCAGCCGCTCGCCAAGGAGATCGACCGCCGCAACCCGCTGATGCGCGAGCAGCGCGGCGCCGGGGACTTCGCCGCCTACGCCGCGTGGGCGATGAAGATCATCGCAACGGTCGAGGAGGCCATCGAGGCCATGCATGAGCGTGGCGTGGTCTTCGGTGATCTGCATCCGGCGAACATCCTCCTCCGAGCCGACGACACGATCGCCTTCATCGACCTGGAAGCCGCGACGGAGGCGAGTGAGAACGCCACGCAGCCGATGGCCGCGCCCGGTTTCGTCGCCCCGCCCACGTACCGGGGCCCGGCCATCGACCGCTACTGCCTGGCCTGCCTGAAGATCGCGTTCTTCCTCCCGATGACCCCGTTGCTGCCCTGGGGGCCCGACAAGGGCGACCTCCTGCTCAAGGCCATCACCGATCATTTCCCGCTGCCCGGCGACTTCGCCGAGCAGGTCCGCGCCGACCTGGGCCCGGACGGCCACTGGGCGCCCCTGGTGGGCCTGACCGCCGCACCGCCGCCGCCGAGCTGGCCGGAGGCCGGCCCCGGCGCCTGGCCGGAACTCCGCGAGGGCATCGCAGGGGGCATCCTGGCCACGGCCACCCCCGAACGCGGCGACCGTCTCTACCCCGGCGACATCGGCCAGTTCCTCGGACCCCACGGCGGGGTGAACTTCGCCCACGGGGCGGCGGGCGTCCTGTGGGCGCTGCGGCAGGCCGGAGTGGACGTCCCGGAGGAGCACCCGCGGTGGTTCGCTGACCGTGCGCGCTCTCTCAAGGAGGCGCCGCCCGGCTTCTACGACGGCTGGTGCGGTATCGCCTACGCGCTGGACGAACTGGGACTGCCCGAGGACGCCCGCGTCTACCTCGACCGGGTTCGCGGGCTGGAGCCGGAGCAGATGCCCGTCGGCGGGCTGTTCTCCGGACTGCCAGGAGTGGGGCTGACGCTGCTGCACTTCGCCGCCGAGACCGGCGACGAAGAGCTTCGCCAGGAGGCAGCGACTCTGGCCGAGTGGCTGATCGATCACCCGCTTCCCCTGCGGGGCCCGGTCCTGCCCGGCCTGATGCACGGCGGAGCCGGCATCGCGCTGTTCCTGCTCCGCCTCTACGAGGCCAGTCCCGATCCCCTGCTGCTCCAGCACGCTGAGGCGGCGTTGCGCCGCGACCTGAAGGTGGCGGGCGTGGGCGGGCCGACGCCGCCGATGGACGCGCCGTGGCGTGCTCCGGTGCTCGGCGCCGGTGGCGCGGGCCTGGCCCTGGTGGCGGATCTGCTGGTCGGACACCACCCGGACCCCGAGCTGATCGAAGTACGCGACGAACTGCGCCGCAGGGTGGACAACCACGTCGTGACGGGCGCCGGGCTGTTCAACGGCCGGGCGGGGGTCGTGCTGACCATGGCGAACCTGACCGGAACCGTACGCGCACGCCACCTGAACGACCTGGCCTGGCACGCCGTGGCGCGTGACGGGCACATCGCGTTCGTCGGCGAGCAGGCGCTGCGGCTGTCGGCCGACCTGGCCACCGGCGCCGCCGGCGTGCTTTTCGCGCTCCGCTGCGCGCTCAACGACGACTGCGCGAGCCTTCCCTTCCTGCGCCCACGAAACCTGTGAGAGAGGACAAATAATGAAACCGATGTTAAATGCGGACGGCCTGACCAAGCGGTACGGCCCGGTGGTCGCGCTGAGCAACGCCACGTTCGCCGCTCGGTCGGGGGCCATCACCGGCTTCCTCGGCCCCAACGGCGCGGGCAAGTCGACCACGATGCGCCTGTTCCTCGGGCTCGACAGACCCACCAGCGGGTCGGCGCTCATCGACGGCAAGCGCATCGACGAGTGGCCCATCCCGGCCCGGAAGATCGGCGCGGTGGTCGACACGCAGTGCGCGCACCCCAGTCGCAGGGCCATCGACAGCGTGCGGTGGGCGGCCAAACTGGCCGGGGCGGGCCAGGGACAGGCCGAGAGCCTCCTCGCCCGGGTGGGGCTGACCGACGTGGCGGGGCAGCGGGTCGGCAGGTTCTCGCTCGGCATGCGCCAGCGCCTGGCCCTGGCCATCGCCCTCGTGGGCAATCCCGAGATCGTCGTGCTGGACGAGCCGATGAACGGGCTCGATCCCGACGGCATCGCCTGGCTTAAGGCACTCCTGCGGCAGTTCAGGGATCAGGGCAGGACGATCTTCCTCTCCAGCCACCTGCTGGCGGAAATGGAGGACCTGGTCGACGACCTGGTGGTGATCGCGCAGAGCAAGATTGTCGGCGCGGGCTCCGCCGAGTCGTTCATCCAGCGGTTCCAGAGCCACACGGTCAGCGTCGAGTGCGACAACCCGGAGGCGCTGAGCGCCGCCATCTCGAAGGCCGGCGGCCGGGTGCTCGGTGCCGTCGGCTCGCAACGGCTGCAGGTTGCCGGGATCACCGCCGTCATGGTCGGGCAGATCGCCAGGGACAGCCGCATCGCGATCTTCGAGCTGCGGGAAGAGCGCAACCTGCAGAAGGCCTTCGCCCAGGCGACCGCCGACAAGACCAGCATCAGAGGAGAGGTGGGCTGAGCCATGTCATTCGCCAATCTCTGGTCAGCGGAGATCATCAAGTTCCGCACGCTCAGGAGCTACCTGATCACGGTGATCGCGGCGATCGCCGTCGCCGGCATCGCCGCCGCCCTCGTCGGCACCGGAGTCGACGCGAAGGGCAACATCCCCGGGATGGGTACGTCGATCCAGGCGGTCGCCTTCCCCATGGAAGTGGTCATCTACGCGATGATGGTGCTCGGTGTGCTCATCGCCACAGGTGATCTGCGCAGCGGCACGTTCCGCATCACCTCGATCATGTCGCCCTGGCGCCGGCAGGTCCTGACGGCCAAGTTCACCGCCGCGGCGGTGATCGCGCTCGCGGTCGGCGTGGTGTCGACGGTCCTGGCCTACGTGGGCGGGCTGCTGACAGGCGGCAGCGGATACTCTCCGCTCAGCGGCGACGGTGGGCTGCTCGTGCTGACGACCATGATCGCGGTGCCACTGGCCACCATCCTCGGCACGGCTGTCGGGCTGCTGCTCAGGAACACCGCGGGCGCGGTCGCGCTGCTGCTGGTGTGGGCGCTCGGGATCGAGGCGGTCTTCGCCTACACCGTCCCGCCAGAGGTCGTGGCGTTCCTGCCGTTCAAGACGGTCGGGGCGGCCGTCGCCAACCTGCCGCTCGGCCCCCTGGCCGGGCTGGGGATGTTCACGCTGTACGTCGCGATCGCCACCGGTCTGGCGATCTTCGTGTACGAGCGACGCGATCTCGGTACGTGACGGCACCTCGGGAGGAGACGCTCATGCACGTATGGGATTACCTGGCCGAATACCACGCCGAGCGCGAGGACATCCTCGACGCGGTCGAGCAGGTCTTCTCGTCCGGCCGGCTCATCCTCGGCCCGAGCGTGCAGGGCTTCGAGTCCGAGTTCGCCGCGTACCACGGCGTGCGCCACTGCGCGGGGGTCGACAACGGCACCAACGCGATCAAACTCGCCCTGCAGGCGCTCGGCGTGGGCAAGGGTGACGAGGTCATCACGGTGTCCAACACCGCGGCGCCGACCGTCGTGGCCATCGACGCGGTCGGCGCCGTCCCGGTCTTCGTCGACGTGCACCCCGGCACCTACCTCATGGACGTGGATCAGGTGGCCGCCGCCATCACGCCCAGGACCCGCTGCCTGCTGCCCGTGCACCTGTACGGGCAGTGCGTGGACATGGCGCCGCTGCGGCGCCTGGCCGACCGGCACGGCCTGGTGATCCTGGAGGATTGCGCCCAGGCGCACGGGGCACGCCGGCACGGCGTGATCGCCGGATCCATGGGCGACGCCGCCGCCTTCTCCTTCTATCCGACCAAGGTCCTGGGCGCCTACGGCGACGGGGGCGCGGTCGTCACCGACGACGACGCGGTGGACCGTGCTCTGCGCCGGCTCCGCTACTACGGCATGGAGGAGCGCTACTACGTCGTCGAGACGCCCGGCCACAACTGCCGGCTGGACGAGCTCCAGGCGGAGATACTCCGCCGCAAGCTGCGCAGGCTCGGTGACTACATCGCCGGACGCAGGACCGTGGCCGCGCGCTACGCCGATGCCCTGGGCGACACCGAGCTGGTGCTGCCCGCCAGCGCCCCGGGCAATGACCACGTGTACTACGTCTACGTCGTACGGCACCCGCGCCGCGACCAGATCATCCAGGCACTCAAGGACGAGGGCATCAACCTCAACATCAGCTACCCATGGCCGGTGCACACGATGACGGGCTTCGCCCATCTGGGCTACCGGCCGGGCAGCCTGCCTGTGACCGAGCGCCTGGCCGGGGAGATCTTCTCGCTGCCGATGTATCCCTCGCTGTCGCAGGAGTCGCAGGAACGCGTGATCTCAGTGTTGCGGAAGGTGCTATGACCAGGTGTGCCGTACCGCCTCACACGCGGCGTGATCGGGCAGCAGGCCACGCTCCGCGGCCTGCGCGAGCGTGGGCGCGGCACGGTCGCGCTCGGACAGTATGGGCTCGAGGCCCCGTGGCAGCGGCAGGCCGAGCTCGGGGTCCAGCACCGACAGGGCCAGCTCGTTGCGCGGCTCGTACTCCTCCGACAGCAGGTAGGAGATGACCGTGTCGTCCTCCAGTGCCAGGAAGGCGTGCCCGACGCCGGGCGGCAGGTAGAGGGCGCAGTGGTCGCTCCCGCTGAGCTCCACCTGGTCGACCCGGCGAAAGGTGGGCGAACCGAGCCGCAGGTCAACCACCAGATCGAGCGCTCTGCCGCGGACACATCGCACATATTTGGCGGTTCCCGGCGGCGCCGGCGTGTAGTGGACGCCGCGCACCACGCCCCGTCTGGAGGTGCTCTGGCTGGCCTGCGCGACGGGGAAGAGCGGGTGCCCGAGCGCGGCCACGAAGTCGGCGCGCTGGTACGTGGTGACGAACTCACCGCGCTCGTCGGGGTAGGCCACCGGCTGGAAGGCGTGGGCGCCGCGCACCTCGAGCTCCCTGCTAAACAACGTGGACCTCCGGCACGTAGAGGATCCACTGCCCGCCCGCCTCGCGGAACTCGCGTTCCTTGGTCATGATCTCCGCGGCGTGGTTCCAGGCGAAGAGCAGCGCGTAGTCGGGATAGGGATCGCGGAAGGCCTCGGGTCCCCTGATCGGAATGTGCAAGCCAGGAGTGAGCCTGCCCTGTTTGGCCGGGGTGGTGTCGACGATGAACGGGATCAGCTCGGGTCCGATCCCGCAGTAGTTGAGCACGGTGGCGCTCTTGGCGGTGGCGCCGTACCCGGCGACGCTCGCGCCGCGCTCGCGCACCTCGGTGAGCAGTGCGACCAGGCGGTCACGGGCGTCCGCCGTACGGCCGGCGAAGGCACGTAACGCCTCCGCGTCCGCGATGCCCTGGGCGGTCTCATCGGCGAGCAGGTCGCGCACCGCGGCGCTCTGCTTTCTGGCCCCCTTTCTGGCCAGCGTGTATCTCACCTCTCCCCCGTGGACGGCCAGCCGCTCGACATCGATCAGCTCCAGCCCGTACGGCGCGGCCATCCGCTGCACCGAACCGGCGGAAAAGAGGAAGAAGTGCTCATCGTAGATCTGGTCGAAGGAGGTCAGGCGGATGATGTCACCCAGATAGGGGTCCTCGAACACGAAGACGCCATCGGGGCCGAGCAGCGTGGCCACACCGTGCAGGATCGAGCCGACATAGGGGATGTGGCACAGCGTGTTGGCCGCGTAGATCACATCGGCGGGTCCGTCGGCGGCGCGGATCCGCTCGGCGACGCCGGACTCGAAGAACTCCTTGCAGACCCGCACCCCCTGGGCCGCGGCGCGGTCGGCGACGCC